>JBBSGQ010000118.1:0-9388 GCA_038253965.1 Acidimicrobiales bacterium
GCATGCGACTTTCCTACCCTGCTGCACCGGCTAGCGCCTCGTCCCAGGCCAAACCGTCGCGGATGGCAGTCCGGTACCGAGCGAGTCGGCCGGCCATGTTGAAACCGAGCGCAGCCATCACCCGGCCGTTGCGCCCGTACAGCGCGACGAATCGTCGCTCCTCGAGCGATCCGTGCACGACCGCCATGTCATCATCTGGCCCCGTCCGGCCTGCAAGCTGGATCTTGCGGTCGTACTGGTCGCTCCAGAACCACGGCACCGGTGAGAACGCCTCGAACGACGTGCTGCCAGCGGCCTCCGCCAGCAGTCGCCGGGCTGCATGCTCGCCCATGGCCAGGGCGTTGTCCCAGTGCTCGACCCGCATCACCTCGCCACCGAACCCCTGGTTCGGCCACCTTGCGACATCTCCGACCGCTACGACGCCTGGCGCAGCGAGCATCGTGGCGTCGCACAGCACGCCGTCGTCGACGGTCAGCCCCGAGTCCGCCACCCACGCCGTGTTCGGGACGACCCCGATGCCCACGACCACGAGGGCGGCGTCGATCCCTGTCCCGTCAGCAAGATGCACCCGGCTCACCTGCCCACGGCGATCGGCCTCGAGGTGGTCGACGCCCACGCCCAAGCGGACGTCCACGCCGTGATCCCGGTGAAGTTGCGCGCACACCGCTCCGATCTCGAGCCCCAACACCCGCCAGAGCGGCACGGGGAAAGCCTCCACCAGGGCGACCTCGACACCGAGACCACGGCAGGTCGCGGCAACTTCGGCTCCGATGAAACCTCCGCCCACGACCACCACCCGTTCGGTACCTGCGCCAAGCGCCGCCCTGATGGCCATGCAGTCGTCGACGGTGCGGAGCGTGTGCACCCCGCTCATCCCGGCGGTGCCCGGCAATTGGCGCGGTGAGGCGCCAGTGGCGATGACCAGCCCGTCGAACGGCACTGCCGATCCGTCGTCCAGCGCCACGTCGCGCGCAACCAGATCCAGCCCGGTCGCCGATGTCCCGAGCCGCCAGTCGAGGCCGAGCTGCTCATTCGTTGCGGGAAGGGCGATCCGTTCGACACCCCACTCCCCGCCGAGCAGTTGCTTGGACAGCGGTGGGCGGTCGTAAGGCCTGTGCGGTTCGTCGCCGATGACGGTGATCGAGCCGTCGAAGCCCTCCTGGCGCAGCGTCTCGGCCGCCGTCATCCCCGCGAGTGAGGCCCCGACGACGACGATGCGGCGCAGCACGGCAAGTGACGACGAGATGCCTCGGACCTTCAGCCCTCGATGCTTATGGCTTGCTTCGGGCAGCGGCGCACCGCCTCCTCGACCTTTGGTCGCAGGGACTCGTCGGGTTCCTCCTGGAGCACGTACAGGAAGTCGTCATCCCGCACCTCGAAGACCTCGGGCGCGACCTGCATGCAGATCGCGTTGCTCTCACAAAGATCGAAATCGACGACCACTCGCATGTGCTTCCCCTTGATCACGAGCCCGGATGCCGCGTTGCCCGACAACGTAGCGTTACGCGATGCCTCTTTCCGATGTGTGGTTCCAGGTCACCGATCTCGACGTCGTGAGTGGCCACGGTTCGTGGGTGACGGCGGCCGACGGCACGGAGTACCTCGACTTCTCGAGCGGCATCGCGGTCACCAGCACAGGCCACTGTCATCCGCAGGTGGTGGCCGCGATACAGGAGCAGGCGGCGCGCTTCATCCACGCCCAGGTGAACGTGTATCGGCATGATCTCCTCGAGCCCCTGGCCGAACGACTGTCGGCCGTCACGCCCGGAGGCATCGACACGTTCTTCTTCTCGAACTCCGGTGCGGAGGCCACCGAGGCGGCGGTGAAGCTGGCCAAGCAGGTGACGAGTCGACCGAACATCGTCGTGTTCCAGGGCAGCTTCCACGGACGCACCCACCAGACGATGGCCATGACCACGTCCAAGACGAGCTATCGCGCCGGGCATGCGCCGCTGCCGGCCGGCGTGTTCGTCGCACCATTTCCCGATCCACTCGCCGGCAACGGTGTCGACGAAGAGGTCGAGCGCTGCCTCGACGCGCTCCGGCTGCTGCTTCTCACCCAGACCGCCCCGTCGGAGACGGCGGCCATGGTGATCGAGCCGGTGCTCGGTGAGGGCGGATACATCCCTGCGCCTGCACCGTTCCTCCGAGGGATCTCCGAGCTCTGCGCCGAGCACGACATCCTGTTCGTGGCCGACGAGGTGCAGACCGGCTTCGGCCGCACCGGGCGCATGTTCGCCATCGAGGACAGTGGTGTGGAGCCGGATGTGATCATCATGGCGAAGGGGATCGCATCGGGTTTCCCCCTGTCCGCTGTCGGTGCGTCGGCGGCGCTCATGGGTCGTTGGCCGACGGGCTCCCATGGTGGTACCTACGGCGGAAACCCGATCGGCTGTGCCGCCGCCATCGCCACGATCGACGTGCTCACCGAGCCAGGCTTCCTCGACGCGGTGCAAGCGCGCGGGCACCAGCTTCGCACCGGCCTCCAGGAGCTCGCGTCCGAGCATCCTGTGCTCGCACAGGTCCGCGGCCCCGGACTGATGGTGGCTACCGAGCTCCGAGTGCCGGAGTCTCGGCGACCTGACCAAGCCCGCGTCGGAGCCATCGCCCGACACTGTCTCACCGAGGGTCATCTGATCCTCATGAACGCGGGCACCTTCGCCAACGTGCTCCGGTGGATGCCACCGCTGGTCGTCACCGACAAGGAGGTCGACTTGGCGTTGGAGGCCTTCGCCAAGGCCCTCTCCTCGACGTGCCGCTGACCGGTGCCCCCATGCGCTCTCAGGGTTTGCGGCTGTACGTGAGCGTAGCCCGGTGAGAGCCACCTATGAAGGGGCGTCGATGGCGGGCACCCGCGCCCACCCGGGCTGGCGCCCTCATGCCGACTGCGTCGGTCTCGGCCCACCAACCTCGGCCGCGTCCACCCAGGCTGGCGCGCTCTCTGATCAGGGGACGCGGACGGCGACGATGACTATGTCGTCGCTCGGGTCGTTCGATTGGAACTGCAGCACCTGATCCAGGATCTCATCGGTCAAGGATGCGGCGGACGGCGCTCCGGCGGCGGTGATCGCCGCGTCCAGGCGGGCTTGGCCGAAGAGGTCGGCACCACAGCGACCTTCGGTCACCCCATCGGTGTACAGCACGATGGTGTCACCGGGCTCCAGGACAGCATCGGTGTCGTGAAGAGCGGGATCGGGGAAGAGGCCGAGGAGCGAACCCGGCTGACCGAGCGGTGTCGGCTCCCGGCCTGCGCGAACGAGCAAGGGGATCGGATGGCCGCCCAGGCTGATCGTCGCAGTCCACGAGCCGCCCGATTGGCGCAACCGCAGGAGGGCGACCGTGCAGAACCGGTCGGTCTCGGGACCGAGCAGCACCCTGTTGAGCGAGTCGAGGACTCTCGACGGATCTGGATTGCCGACCGCGGCGCCAACGAATCGTGTGCCGAGCGACTGCCGTGACGACCGCGGCGTCGACGCCCTTGCCACAGACGTCGCCGACCGCGACCACCCAGTCTCCTGCGGCGATCTCGAAGACGTCATAGAAGTCCCCGCCAACCTCCTCCCCGCTGCCAGCAGGGCGGTATGTCGCAGCCAGGTCAAGGCCGGGAACGTCGGGTGCCGCTGGCGGGATCAGGTGCTGCAACGTCTTGGCGAGAAGTGTTGCGTGAGCCTCGGATTCCTCGGCCCGCAGTTTCGCGAGCAGCAACTCCCGTTCGTACCGGCGGCGTTCGGTGGCGTCGAAGATCGCCGTCCGAATCACGACCGGCGCTCCGTTCGTGTCGCGCTCGAGGACGGAGTTGACGAGCGCCGGGAGGCGCTGCCCGTCGCCTCCGACGATGTCGAGGGCGATCTCTCGGACCTTGTCCTGCATCCGGAGCATGGGTGCGTAGTGGGTCTCGTGGTAGATCCGCCCGCCTGCGGTCAGCAGTTCGGCGAACGTGCGGCGGCCGATCAGGTCGCCCCGTTGGTAGCCGGACCAGGTGAGAAACGTCTGATTGACCTTGACGATCGTGCCATCAGGCGTCGTCGAGACGTAGCCGCAAGGTGCGCGTTCATAGAGTGCCTCGGCGTCGTCATCCAAGAGAGCTGAGTAGAACCCCTCCGCGGCCTCCGCTCGGGTCGCTGTATCGGATGGAGGACAGTCACCCATCGACGAACGCCGCTATTGCCTGCGCGGTCTCTTCGGGCGCGCTCAGGTTCGGGCAGTGCCCCGTCGCCTCCAGCAACACGTACGTGCTGTTGGGCACCGTGTCCCTGACGTACTCACCGACTGTCGTCGGAGCGATGGCGTCACTGGTGCACTGCAAGACCAAGGTAGGGATGGTCACCCGAGCGAGGTCAGCACGATTGTCGGACAGGAACGTGACCCCCGCAAAGCGCCGAGCGATCTCGGGGTCGGTCCGACAGAAGCTGGCGGTGAGCTCTTCGGCCAGGTCCGGCCGGTCGGGTTCACCCATGATGACCGGTGCCATGGTGCTCGACCAGCCGAGGTAGTTGCTGGCGAGCGAGTCGAGCAGCTCTGCGATGTCGTTCTCGGTGAAGCCGCCGACATAGGGCCCGTCATCGATGTAGCGAGGAGAGGGGCTCACCAGCACCAGCTTGGCAAAACGCTCCGGCGCTTCGACAGCAGCCAGCACACCGATCATCGCAGAGACCGAGTGGCCGACGAAGACCACATCACGAAGATCCAGGTCGCGGCAGATCGCCAAGATGTCATCGGCATAGGCGCCGAGCGACGTGTAGCGGTCGGGATCGTAGGCCGAGAGGTCTGATCCGCCCGCGCCGACATGGTCGAAGAGGATCACACGGAACTCGGCTTCGAAGCACGGTGCCACATATCGCCACATGTTCTGATCACAGCCGAAGCCGTGGGCGAACAGCATTGCGCGGCCATTCGTGCAGCCCGTGACATGGACGTTGTGCCGCTCCATGACACCCACTTCGCGAGCCTACCGGCGACGCTCGGCCATCACGGCTCCTAGTCCTGCAGCGGTGCGCGCCACCCGGTTCATGCGACGGAGCAGATGATCACTCCGATCGGAGAGCGACGGCCGGTCGAGTGCGCGCCGCAGCGCTCGCTGGCAACGCCGCGATGAGGTTGACGAGCGCTAGGACGCCGACGATGGTCAGGAAGAGGCCGAGCATCGGGATCCTTGGCTTCGGGGACACTCCGATGCCAGTGGCGACCACTCGCCAGACGTCGTCACCGACGACGATGCCGATCGGGATACCGACCAAGAGACCGACGGCCGCTTGGGTCGTCGCCTGCCATGCGACGGTTGCTCGCACCTGCCGACGGGTCCAGCCGAGGGTCTTGAACATTGCAAGCTCGCGTCGGCGTCGACCGACTGCGGTGACGAGCCCGTGACCTACGGCGACGAGCGTGAGGCTGCCGAGGAAGGCCGCGAGCGTTGCCGGGAACCAGCTGACCTGGTCGAGCCGCTCCACCTCGACAGGGCGCTTGGGTCCCGTGGGTGGACCGAGCTGGGGGATGGCCGCGATGCGACGCTTGGCCCCGGCGGCACTGATGCCACGGGTGAAGCGCACGACCACGCTGCGGTTGAAGTCCTGTTGGAAGTTGTGCGGATCGTAGAAGGGGGCGAAGCCGTCGGCGGTGAACGCTGCGCCTTCAGCGAGAGGCTGGGTCTCTCCGAGGATGGGCAGCACGACCTGTCCGACGACCCGATAGTCGTGCTTGCCGTTGGGACCGCTCGCTCGGACCGTGTCGCCGATGTGTTTGCCCAGGGCGCGCATCGTCGCTCTTCCAAGCCCGACTTCGCGTGGACCGCTCGGTGCACGGCCCGCGACGATCTCAGGATCGATCCTGCCCCGCAAAGAGGCGAAGCCCCAGCCGCTCGTCGCGTGCCCGTCGAGCTCGATGTTGTCGCCCCCGTAGCAGACCCCAGCGACTGCGCTGATGCCCGGTTCCTTGAGAAGACCGAAGGCGTTCCGGCTGCAGGAGTTGCTCCGGGAAGCGTTGTCTGCGGCCGCCACGTCCCAGGTCCAGCCGTACAGGCGTGGCGTGGTGACGAGTCGGCTGAGGCTCGACGCATAACCCAGAACTGCCGTGACTCCGAGAACGCCGCAGATCGCGCCGAGGAACGCTGAGCGCACCGGCACCGCCATCCTTCCGTACCCCGGCTGGAGAGCCGTACGCAGACCGTTCGTGACAGGCGGAGCGAGACCCGCCCGCGCCGCGAGCTCCGGGACTCTCGCGGTTCGCCGGCGTGGCGAGGCTGCGCCCTCGAGCGACGATTGCCGGTGGCCGCGAACCGCGGCAACCACCGCGATCCCAGACACGGCTGCGATCACTGCGACGAAACCCAGCGCCAAGACGGCCCGATCGACATGGACACCGGGGTTGGGCTCGGCGCGCCCTGCAACCCCGATGGGGAAGAGCGGGGAGGCTGCGACCGAACCGATCGCAGCAAGGAGCGCACCGCCACACGCGATGAGCAACGCGGGGAGCGCGCTCATCGCGATGCGCTGCGCCCGGGTGATCCCGAGCGCTCCTGCGGTCACCGGTTCGAGGCTGGACAATGAGATCTCCCGGGCGACGACGATGCCGATGGCTACGACGCCGGCGAGTGCGGCTACACCGGCGAAGATCCACAGCGCCGCCACGAGCACGTCGACTGCGTTCTGCACGCCACCACTTTCGACGGCCGCGTTCTGCACGCCGAACTGCGGCGATCGTCCGAAGATGCGCACGGCGGCGGCCTTGAGCCGGGGAAGATCCGCGGCGCCATCTCGGGACCGGACGCGCACGAGGGATCCCCAAGATCCGATACGTGCCGAGTACGCGCGGTAGAACGCCGGAGTCAGCACGAGATCTCCGCCTGCCGCACCCAGACGACCGAGGTCATGGGGCCTACGGACGATCCCGACGATCCGAAATCGCAAACGTGGGCCGGCCGGCGGTGCGTCGTAGCCGGCGCCGGCGAAGGCCGCTTTGGCCTGCGCTGGGGTGTAGGACACGCCGTCGAGGTGATCCCCAGGACGAAGGTGGAGATTTGCCGACAGCTTCTCACCGATCGTGAGCTCATCCACAGCGGACGGGCTCGCAGCGCGCCCGGCGATGATCCGAGCACGGTCCACGGTCGTACCGAACTTCGTGTCGACCGCAGAGACCGGCGGCAAGTCCGGCGCGCGGGGGAGGGAGATGAAAAGCCCTCTTGCGGCCGCTATCGCAGAGACCTCCGGAACACGGCCAAGGGCTCGCAGTTGCGAGGGATCGGCAACCCCGACGCTCAGGTTCGCGGTCGCCTCAAGGCTCCAATCCTGGAAGCGAGTGAGCGCCGTGTCGCTCCGGCGCGCTCCCGCGATCGCCGAGAGCACCACAGAACCGACGACCGCGACCAGCAGCGTGAGCAGAACCATGCCTCGCCATCGCTGACGGATCTCACTCCGCGCCAACATCAGAACGGCGCTCACGTGACAGCTCCGCCGCCGGAGCCGCACGCTCGAGCATCTCCACCCGTCAGCAGGACAATTCGGGTTTGCGCGGAGATCACCAGTCACAGTTGACCTTCGAGGGCGTCTCTGCACAAGGCGGACAGCCCCCCGACGCCACAGGTGGTAGCTCCCCTCCCGGACCCGGACGGGCGCGTACCGTCGAGCCTCGTGGCTCAACCCGTCCCCGTGGTGGCGGCGGCCGAACCTGACAGCAGTGTCATGTTGAGCGCTGGTTGTGGCATCGTGGACGCTGACGTCAGGGGGATGAGTGGGCGCACGAAGGACGAAGTGTCGAGGCGTCGTCGCCGTCACACTGATCAGTGCTCTGGTGCTGGCTCTTGTGGCCTGTACTGACGACAAGGCTGACGTGAGCCGCCCGAAGGCAACGGCCACCACCCGGACCGCACCGACGGAGCGCGACGGTGTGGTGGTCTTCGGAGGCGACGGCAACAACCTCGACGCTTACGAAGGAGCGCCTCCCTTTCGACATCAACGGGTGAACTCCGCGTACACGCCCGAGGCTCCGCAGCAGCCCAACCCGCGGGGAACTGACATCAACGCGCAGATCTGCTTCTTCCCCGACCGGCCTGATCGGTTCATCGCCGGCGAGGACAAGAACCAGTCAAAGGGCGATCGGCAGGGATGGGGCATCTTCCGACTCACGGGGACCTCAGTGGGCTCCTTCCGTATCCACGAGACGGCCAAGCTGGTGCCGACCTACCAGTCATCGAAGGACAACGCCGAGAACTACGGCTGCGGCGTCCTCTCAGACGGCCGTGTCGTGACGACCGACATCGGTGACCAGGCCACCGGTGTGCCCGACGGCCAGCTCATCATCTGGTTTCCACCCTTCGACAGCCATCAGGTGAAGTACTGCAAGATCGACGTGGCCATCTCGACCGCCCAGAGCATCCTCATCGACAACGACGACCACATCCTCATGGCTGCAGCTCGCCCGACGAACGTGCGCGGCGCCACGGGTTCCGGGGTGTGGGAGTACTCGCCGCCGTATCCGACCGGGCCCGACGCAGGCAACGGCTGCGGTAGAGCCGATGCGACCGGCGCCCCGCTGGCTGACCACTCGCAGAAGAAGCTCCTCATCGCGCCCGGCGAACACGCCATGATCACGCCCTCGGGGATCGTCGCGTCGCCGCACGGTGGCTTGTACGTCTCCAGCGTCTTCACCGGTGTGATCAACGAGTACGACCGCCGCGGCCGTTTCGTCCGTTCGATCCTGCAGCCAGCTCCCGACGCGAAGCTCGGGACCAAGCCGTACCCGACCGGTACCCCGCTCGGCATGGGCATCGCGCCCGACGGCACCCTCTACTACGCAGACATCGGCGTCGTCATAGACCCCAAGAACGGCGTCGGCCCCGGTTCGAAGACGGGCACCGAGCGCCGCATCACGTTCCACGATGGCAACCCGGATCCACCCGAGACCATGGCGCGAGGTCTGGATTACCCGGACGGCATCGGCATCTTGGTGCCACGGAACTGACATGCGGCGCGCGACCCTGGCGCTCGCAGCGATGCTCATGCTCCTGGCCTGCGGCGCTGACCCGGATGTGGACCGGCCAGTGCGAGTCAGCCACCTGAGCAGGTGGGACTGGCGGGGGTACGGCCATGACGCCCAGCACACGTTCCACGGCCGGACGACCCTCGAGAAGGCCGACATCTCGCGCCTCGCGCCAGCCTGGTCGTTCAGAACCGGCGACGCCGTCACCGCCACCCCGACAGTTGTACAGGGAACTGTGTTCGCGGGCTCGTGGGACGGCTGGTTCTATGCCCTCGATCTGCACACCGGACACCTCCGTTGGAAGTTCCACCTCCATCCGCAACCGGCGGTGAAACCGGTGCCGGGAGCGAAACCACGTGGGTACGACTCCGACGGCGGTCTGGTCACCTCCTCGGCCTGGTTCGAGCCCGGCTCGGAC
>JBBSGQ010000119.1:0-9365 GCA_038253965.1 Acidimicrobiales bacterium
GAGGAATGACATCGCCACGACAGCGGCGATGAAGATCGGCAGCCGGTTGGAGATGCGGTCGGTGAGGTCGGTGACCATCGCCCGGCCAGTGAGCGACACCTGCGCCTCGGTGCCATCAACCGCGGCTGGGAGCACCTCAGCTCGGAGGTGGCGGACGAGTCGGTCGGTGGTCGCGTCTTGCGGGGCCGTGGTCGGGTTGACGGTCAGCACTGCTGTGTCGCCGTCGGCGTTGAAGACCGGAGCCGTCACCGCGGCGACGCCAGGATCGGCCTGCAGCGCGTCCTGGACCTGCTGCACGATCGCCTGGTCGCTCGACGGCGGGAGCTCGACGACGACTTGGATGGGCCCGTTGAACCCGGGGCCGAAGCCGGCCGCCAGCTGGTCGAACGCGATGCGCTGGGTGGTATGGGTGGGGGCGTTGCCGTCGTCGGCCACGCCGATTCGCATGCTGAGCGCCGGGACGGCTACGGCGCACAGCGCACCCAGTCCCACGATGGCGTAGCGAACCGGGTGACTTCCCACGTGGTGTGCCCATCGGCCCGAGACAGTTGCGTCGGTGGGCTTGGCGACGTGGGTCTTGCGGTGGATGGAGAGCTTGTCGATCTTCGTGCCAGCCAGGCCGAGCAGGCCAGGGAGCAGCGTGATCGCGGCAGCCATGGACACGGTCACCACCAGTGCGACCGCAGCGCCCATCCCGCTGACCGCCGGGAGGCCGGCGAGGAAGAGGCCGAGGATGGCGATGACGACGGTGGTACCGGCGAAGAGCACGGCTTGGCCAGCGGTGGCGACCGCGGTGCCGGCGGCGTCCTCGACGGTCATGCCTTCGTGGAGGTGCTGGCGGTGCCGGGTGACGATGAACAGGGCGTAGTCGATGCCGACGCCGAGGCCGATCATGGCGCACAGGATCAGCGAGAACTCCGGGATGTCGAGGAAGGCGGACAGGACCCCGACGCTCGCGGCGCCAACGAAGATGCCCATGAGTGCCGTGAAGATAGGGAGTCCCATCGCGACGACGGAGCCGAAGGCGACCAACAGCACGATGATGGCGACGCCGATGCCAATCAGCTCGCTGCTCGGGTCCGCTTGCTCCAATTGCGCGAGAGCCCCGGTGAGCTCGACCTGCACATCGCCGGCCCGGGCCGTGTCGGTCACGGCCAAGGCGTCGTCGAGCTGGGTGCTGGTAAGCTTGTCGAGGCCGTAGCTGACGTCGAGGTAGGCGGTTCGCCCGTCGGCGCTCACCGCGGCAGATTCGGCCGCGAGCGGGTCGGTGACGGCGGCGACGTCGTGACCGCTGGTGAGCTGCGAGCGGACTCGGTCGACGACGGCGGCGTGGTCGACGTCGTCGAGCCGGCCGTCGTCGGTGTGGAGCACGATGCGCGCGGACTGGCCGCCTTGGGTCGGGAACCTGTCGGTCAGGACGTCGGCGGCGTGCTGGGACTCGACGCCGGGCACGCGTTCGCTGTTGTCGAACTCGCCTCCCATGCTGCCTTGCAGAGCCATGATGACGGCGGCGGCTACGAGCCAGAGACCCAGCACTCGGAATGGGTGCCGGGCGCTGATGCGACCGAGGCGGTACAGGAATGCGCTCACGGGAATCCTCCTGGGATGGCCCCGCTCATTGCGAGGATGACTGCACCATCCAGGAAGGCGCTGATCTCGCGCCGCGCTGCCGCTGAACCCTCAGAGGGTCGGGGTCACCAGCTGCTGAACCGCGACGACCTCGTGGCGCAGGAAAGCCGGGACCTTGACACCCGACTCGTCACGGAGGGCGTCGGCGTGACCGAGCATCGTCGCGGCCCGGTCGAGATCGTCCCGTTCGGCGGCGATGCCAGCGAGCACCTCCCAGCACACCGCTGCCGCGGCGTAGAGGTCTCTGCTCGGGTCGATGCGGTTCCGGAATCGGCGGAACCCATCGGCCTTGTACAGGTCCAAGGCCTCGGTGGCGGCCTCGATGGCAGCGTCGTCGCGGTGGTCGAGCCGGTGCAACACGGACAAGCCGGCCTGCGCCTGGAAGATCACCATCGTGTGGCGGACCCGGCGTGCCCCGTCGAGGGCCGGTCGGTAGACCTCCTCCGCTCGTGCCGGCTGGCCGTCGTGCAGCAGCACCCAGCCGAGCCGAGCCTCGAGCGATCCCGTGAAGCCCCCCAGCAGAGACTCGTTGGTGGCGATGGCGGCCTCGAGCGTCCTGATCGCGGCGGGGTAGTCGCCAGCTCGCTCGTCGAAGTCCGCGACCATGCCCAGGCACACTGATTTCATGACTGGTCGATCGAGGTGTCCGAAGGCTTCGGTGGCGGCCCGGTAGTGGAGTTCCGCCGCGTCGAGATCACCGTCCAGAATCGCCAACTTCGCCAACGAATACACCCGGGCCGCGGCCGCAAAGGGATCTTCGGGTGCCTCGCCGTAGAAGTCGAGCACGACCTGACGGCGGCGGCGGGCTTCGTCGACATCACCTCGAACGGCGGCCTGCTCGGCATAGAACGAGTGGGCCAAGGCCATTGCCTCGTGGTCCCCGTGGCGTTCGAAGACCCCGAGCGCCGCGGCCAGGTCGTCGTCGCTGCGTTCGCCCTCGCCGGCGAGGAAGTCGAGAAGACCGCGACCGGTCAGCGCCAGCGCCCTGGTCCGTTCCTCGGCCTCACCGGCACAGGCGAAGGCGTCGTCGAGCCAGCGCCGACCTTCCACCACCATGCCAGTCAACCAGTGGGGCCACGCCGCGCCGCCAGCGATCATCAACGCCGTCTCCGCGTCGTCGTTGCCGACGGCCCAGTCGAGCGCCGCCTTGAGGTTGTCGTGCTCCTGGTCGATCCCCGTCAGCCACGCCCGTTGCACGTCGCCGGTGAACGCCTCGGCGCTTCGAGAGCACAGCCGGGCGAAGTGCTTGCTCATCACATCGCGGATGCGCACCGCGTCACCCCGTTCGGTGAGCCGCTCCCGGCCGTAATGGGCGAGCGTCTGCAGTTGCGTGAACCGCACTCCGACCCCGGCCGGTACGGCGACCACCAGGGACTTGTCAACCAGCGCCCGGAGGTGATCGGCGATGTCGCATGCGTCGATTCCATCGTCGGCGACCACCGCCTCCGCGGTGGTGAGGTCGCAGCCGCCAGGAAACACAGAAAGCCGTTCGAAAACGCGTCGCTCGTCGTCGAAGAGCAGCTCGTAGCTCCAGTCCACCACGGCTCGCAGCGTCTGCTGGCGGGGCAGGGCGGTGCGCGATCCACCGGTCAGGAGGCGGAACCGGTCGTTGAGCCGAGCCGCGATCTGGGCGATCGGAAACGCTCGGGCGCGGGCGGCCGCGAGCTCGATGGCGAGGGGGAGTCCATCCAGGCGGGCGCAGATGTCGGCAATGACCGCGTCCCCGTCCTGTGAGGGTCCGATCGTTGCGCCCGATGCGTCGGCGCGGGCCCGGAAGAGACGTACGGCATCGTCGGCAGCCAACGGCGGTACCGGCCAGATGGTCTCGCCACCGACCCGGAGCCCCTCGCGGCTCGTGGCAAGCAGCCGCAGGCCCGGACAGCGCCGCAGCAGACCTTCGGCCGCCTCAGCGGCGGAGCTGATGACGTGCTCACAGTTGTCGAGCACCAACACAAGCTCCTGCTGTCCGATGATCTTGGCGAGCCGGTTCGGGTCCGGCACGCCCAACGCGGCGGCGATCGCGGCCGGAACGCCGGCGGGATCGCCGATCGGGGCCAGCTCGACGAGACACCCCCCGGAAGCCAAGCCTTCGGCCGCAGCGCGCCCGACCTCCAGAGCCAGACGCGTCTTGCCTACCCCGCCCGGTCCCACCAGGGTGACGAAGCGCTTCTCGGCGAACAGCTCGTGGAGATCCCGCAGCTCCGCGTCTCGACCGACCAGGGGTGTCAGCGCCTCAGGGATGCCGGGGTGCGTCGGCGTGACAGCTCTGGCGGACGGAGCGGGCGCGGACGCGAGGGTCAGCGAGGGGTCGTGCGTGAGGATCGCCGACTCCAACCGGCGCAGCTCTGGACCTGGCTCGAGGCCGAGTTCCTCACCCAGGAGCTGACGGCCCTCCTGGAACACCCGGAGCGCATCAGCCTGCCGCCCGGAGCGGAAGAGCGCGAGCATCAACTGCCCGCGAAACCCCTCGCGTAACGGATGGGTAGCGACGAGTTCCTCGAGCTGGGGGTTGAGCCGCTGGTGACGGCCCAGCTGGATCTCAAGATCCAGACGTTCCTCCAGCGCCGCAAGCCGAGCTTCGGACAGCCGAGTGATCGTTGCGGACGCGAAGTCCTCGTACACGAAGTCAGCCAGCGGATCGCCCCGCCAGAGCGCCTCGGCCTCGACCAGGTGATCCACGGCTCGGCTCAGGTCACCGGAAGCGACCATCGCCCGAACGTCGGCAACGAACCGATCGAACTGCCCGACATCGATTGCCTCCGGCGGCAGGGCCAGCGCGTACCCATCGCTGCGCATGAGCACCAGACCGGCCGAGCCCAACACCCGCCGGAGCTTCGACACCAACCCTTGGAGCCCGTTCCGCACAGCGGTCGGCGGGTCGTCGCCCCACAGCGCCTCGACCAGGTGCTCGGCCGACACCGCCCGCCCGACGTTAAGCGCAAGCACCGCGAGCAGCGCACGCTGCTTCGCACCCGCGATCACCACTTCCTTGCCTTCGTCATCGAACACTTCGAGTTCACCGAGCAACCCGATGCGCATGCCCAGACCGTATCCCTGTACTCCGACACCTCAGCCGGAGATCAGCCCCGCGTCAGCCCTCTGTCGCACGCTGCCGACATGCCTCACCTCGCCATCGAGCACGCCCTGCTCGCCGTGCTAGCCGCGCGTGGCGGCGACGACGTCACTGCAGCCCACCACATCCGCCATGCACAACAGCAAACTCGAGCAACAGCGCGCCGTGAGCGCCAAGTCGTCGAGATCGCGGCGCTGGTCGTGACCGGGGAACGCGATCGAACCGCAGGGCTGGCACTTGAGCACACCCTGGAGTTTCCCGAAGACGCCGAGCTCCTCGCCCGTCTCGCGACCACGGACTGAATGTTCGGAGTCACGTCGAAGAGCTGCGGTTTCGTTGCCCGTGCTGTCAAGTACCCCTGGACGAGACCAGCTCGCGCCGGCCGATCGAGGCTTGCCAGTCCGACGACCTCGCGTCACGCTGGGCCCAGCAGGCCGTGTTCCTACTTGGAGGTTCGCTCCCAAGGAGTGGTTGGCGAGACCCCCTCGCCACTCAACCGATACGAAGCCGTCTTCAATGTGTTGCCGCGAAGCACCTTCTCGTCGTACTCGTCGATGGTGACCGTGCGGCCGACGGCGTCGGCGAGGTTCTGAAAGACATCGTCGGTAACCATCGTGGGGTAGTCCGTCGTCACCGCTCCTCCCCACCAACGATGCTCGGTCAGATGGAGCGCTCTATCCAACCGCACTTCGGCCAAGCGCTTGGCCGCCCCCGGTCCGCGGGTTCTGGGGCGCTCGTTCTGGGTCAACCGCTTCGGCATCGAGCGCGCCCCGAGCCGTCGTTCCGTCGCGAGGCAGCGGCCAAGTGCCAGAACAAATCACGTCAAGCCGTAACTCGCGTGGGCCGGTATCGCAGGGCGACCGCCCCCGACCGGAACTCATGCCGATCCACCCGCTCGAGCTGGATGCGCTCGCGCAGACCGGCGAGCAACGTCGGCCCGTGTCCGGCAAGGACTGGCTGCACAAGGAACTCGTACTCGTCGATCAGTCCCAGATCTGCCAACGCCAGGGGGAGCGTCACGCCACCCACGAACAGGCCCTCGCCTGGCTCCTGCTTGAGCCGCTGAACCGCTTGCCCCAAGTCGCCTCGCACCAGCTCGGCATTCCAATCGACCCCGCTCAGCGTGCTCGACACGACGTACTTCTTCGCCCGGTCGATGGTCTCGGCGAACGGGATCTCCCACTCATCCATCCAGTCAGGCCACGTGCCCGTGGCCGGCTGCCGCCACGCCGACTCCATCATCTCGTAGGTCACCCGGCCGAATAGCAGGGCATCGGCTCGTTCCATCTCAGCGGTCCAGTAGCGCATCGACTCCTCGTCCGGGGGGAGCCCTGCCTCGTGATGGCAGCAGCCGTCGAGGGTGACGTTGATCGAGTATCGAGGTGGTCTCATCTCGTTGCTCTCCCTTGATGCGCGCCGCGCGTTCACCGGACCGTACTCAGACGACTGCCGGCGCCACTTCTCATTGGCGCCCCGATCGCACCTACTCAACACCGTCGTGGTGCGAACCAGACCGCAGACCGAGCGCGCGACCGATTCGGCGACCTGCTGGCGGCCGAACCCCGGCGATAGGTGTCACAGAACGCGCAGCCGAACTACGGGCGATCGCGTCACCTACCGCCGGCTCGGCGGCCGGTCAGATGTGCTCGAGTCGGGCCGCAATCTCCCGATGGCGAGACACCGGGATGAGGTGCACCCCGTCGAATGCGCCCGACGCCTGGATATCGCTCACCATCTGGCAGGCGAAGTCCACACCGGCATCACGATCGGCGTCGAGAGCTTGTACGAGCGTGTCAGGGACAGCGAGCTCCGGGATGTCTGCGGACAGTTTGCGCGCCATCGTCGCCGACGACGGCGCCATCACGCCGGCGAAGACCGGACCGTCGAAGGCGACGCCTGCCCGCCAGTCGAGCAATGCCGAAAGCGAGAAACTCACCTGTGCAAAGAGGAAGTCTGCGTCCTGTTTCCAGGCTGGCAGAGGACCCAGCCGGGAGGTGACACCGAGCCGCGTCGGCCTGGGTGTTCCCTCCGACTCGGTAGCAAACCGGCGGGCCTGTTCGATCATCGAACGGACGGTCAGGTCGTCGGACCGCTTCCCGGTCTCGGGTCGGTCCCCGTACACGAAGAGGAACTCATCGACCCCGTACGCCGCGGCCGTGAGAAGATCGCGGCGGAACCCGAGCACGTTGCGATCCCTCGCGTTGAGGCACGCGATTGACCTGCCTCCCATCAGCGCCACCTCGTGGGCGACTGCGATGCTCGACACCGTCGCCCGTCCGATGTGGTTGTCAGGGATCAAGAACGACGACGCGATCCGGCTCATGACGCCGATTTGGTGACGAACGTGCATGAGATCAGGGCGCGTTGCGGGCTCCACCTCGCACACGATGCCGAATCCATCATTCGCCACGACGCCAGCTTACGCGCCGTCTCGCGACTGCCCCCGACCTGCCGGATATGCGGATGATCGACGACGTCACGCCGCGCGCTCAGGCGCGTTTGCCCTGGTCAGGTGCTCGCAGGGTGGGTAGCTATCGCGAGGCAGCGCCTCGGCGCTACCCCGAGAACGTTACCGACGCTGTGTCAGAAGAATCGGGGACCGATCAGCCGGCGGCGACGATGTGGTACGGGTAGTTCGCTGCGCTGGTGGTCGCTGCCTCCAGGGCCGAGTGATGTGGCGTTGGGGACGCGCGCCCCGAGTGAGTGCCGGCCTCATCTCGCGGTCGCGGCGAAGGAGCTGGGCGGGCGCATCCTTCTCACTCACGTGGCCGAGAAGACGAAGGCGACTCAGTACCCGGCGACGCCGCCGGCATCGGCTGAGCACCGGCATCGTTATGCGCTGATAGAGCTTCTTGGGCCGCTGACCCCAGAGGGCCCACCCCCTTTGGGGTTCGGTGTCGCACCCATGCGCGACACTCCTTCGGGGCCGTGTCCGGCTGCCGGCTCCGGAGGTGACGGATGGAGGATGTATGGGAGGCGCCAGCTCTCTCGGGGCGAGTCGCTGTTGTCACGGGGGCCAGCCGAGGCGTCGGCAGGGGTGTCGCTGAGGTTCTCGGAGAGTGCGGCGCAACGGTGTACGTCGTCGCTCGAAACACTGGGGCGCCCAGCACCATCGGACGGCGGGGCACGGTTGAAGAAGTCGCCCACGAGATCAACGAACGGGGTGGTGAAGCGATACCGGTCCCATACGATGTCGCTGACGATACGGCCGTTGCCGCGTTGTTCGAGCGTGTCCAGGCGGAACAAGGCGGGCTGGACATCCTGGTGAACAACGCGGTCGGCTGGGATCCCGGCGGTGAGGACGCCATGTCCTTCATGGGTCAAGCCCCCATGGAAGGCCCCGAGCTGGTGGTGGGATTCGAACTTCACCGTCGGTGTCCGGTCGCACTACGCAGTCACGAACAGTGCGGTGCCTTTGATGAAGGGCCGGCCAGGTGCCGCCGTGCTCTTCACCAGCGAGCGTCGGCCGGAGGAACCCGGTGCACAGGAACTTGTCCTCGATCTCCGAGCCACGGCCGTCGAGAGGATGGCGCTGCTGTACTCGCTACACCTCCGCCTGCTGGGCGTGGCGTCGGTCTTGTTCTATCCCGGTTTCTCCCGCACCGACGCGATCGGGCAGGGCTTCGCCAAAGGCGGCGGCTACTTCGACGGCTGGACCGAGGAGGAGTTCCTGACCAAGAGCGGGTCGATCCAATACGCGGGCCGAGCCGCGGCCGCGTTGGTTGCGGAGGGCACCGTGCTCGAGCGTACGGGCATGCTCGTGACGGCGAGGGAACTCGCGGACGAGCACGGGTTCACCGACGTGAACGGCCGCCGTCCTGAACCCATCTGATCCAGAATGTTCGAGCGCAGGATGACGAGGACTGATCAGCTGGCGGCGACTTTGACGGTGACCGCCATTGGCCGGGTGGGCGCCGCACCGTGACTGGTGCGACAACCTCAATGAGTGGGCCTGACTTCCTTGGAGGCCCTGGGATGCGCGACTCGCTGCGGTGGCGGTCAGGCCAGTTGAGCGGCGCCGATGATCTGCGGAGCGGTCGGGTCGCCGGGGAACTGGGGCGGGCGAAGCGGCGGATGCGGGTGATCTCGAAGCCGGCGGCGGTGATGGCGTCGGCGGTGTGGCGCGAGCCGTGGCAGCCGGCGCCGATGCGGGGTCAGAGGTGGCGTCGAGGATTCGTTGGGTGACGGCGAGGCCGGGTCGCTTGGCGCGACGTGTTCGTAGAAGTGGAGGTTGCCAGAGGGGAGCCACCGAAATCCTCGGCGCTACCTGGTGAGCACCCTGTGCATGCCTCACCTCGATGTGCGTGACTGATCATCAATAGGTGATAGATCACGGCCAGGGCCACATTGGTGGCCCCCGTCGAGGTTGCGGTCGCCATTTGCTCCGGGTGGCGGTTGGGTCGGCAGGTGCCGCCGTCGCCGTGACACCTCTCGGCGAGCGCGTTGTTCGCGGACTGCTGTCTTCAACATTTCGGTGAAGGGGCGGCCGCGTCCCCGTACGAGCTCGGCAAGGGTCCAGCGGGCGGCGCGCGATGGAGGGATCAGGCGGAACGGGGAGAGTTGACCGTCCATGACGGCGCCGTGGGGGTTTGGCACGTCCGGCGGGGTGGTGACTCGTCGGCCGACGAGTCGTTCGAGGGAGTTGACGTGGTCGGCGGCTCCA
>JBBSGQ010000120.1:0-9354 GCA_038253965.1 Acidimicrobiales bacterium
CACTGCAGACCGAGATGACCGGCACCGCAGGGGCGGGAGCCGTCGACGAATGACGCCTGCAACGCCCAGAAATAGAGCTGTTGCACTGCCGGAGGCACGACGATCTCCAGGGTGACCGACACTTCGACCAAAGCTTCGTCCGCCGGCAGACCAAGCCAGCGCAGGTGGAACGACGAGGCAGCGTTCGACGACGTCGGAAAGCCACGGGTACGCGGCCCGAAGGCGTCCGACCACCGCTGCGCCAGGCGACGGCCGAGGTTCACCGCCCAGCCGGATGAAGTTCCGCCGGCGGTGGGGGCACATGGTCCCGAACGGAGTGGTCTGCGCCGCTCATCCGCCAAAGGTATGTCGGCTCCGCGCGCCGAGCAACGACAGGCAGTGCGCTCGTGAGGGGCGGTACCTGTCCAGCACGGTTCGATGAAGCGGGCCGGTGGTACCGTCCCGAGAGCCTCGAGCAGTTGCTCGCAGCCGGACCGATCGATGCCGACCCGTACCCTGCGCCTCCCCTTTCCGCTCGACCTGCCTCGGACGCTCCAGCCGATCAGACGAGGTCGGCTCGATCCGACGGTCTCTTGGACCAACGGTGGTTGCTGGCGGGCAACCCGCACCGCGACTGGGCCGGCCAGCATGAGCATCCGGCACTTGGGCCAGACGATCGAGGCAGAGGCGTGGGGTCCCGGAGCCGACCAGCTGCTCGACGCGTTGCCCCGCCTCCTCGGTTGGGAGGACCGGCCGGTGGAGTTCGAACCGACTCACCCTCTCATCGCGCGGTTGCATCGGCGCTTCGAGGGGGTTCGGATTGGTCGGACCGATGCTGTGGTGGAGGCGCTGGTGCCGTCGATCCTCGAGCAGAAGGTCACCGGGGTCGAGGCTCGACGTTCGTACCGCCAGATCGTGCTCCGCTACGGCGAGCGCGCTCCTGGTTCCGCCGGCCTTCACCTGCCACCCGACCCCGCCACCCTGGCGAACGCTCCCTACCAGGACCTGCACACGCTCGGGGTCGAACGCAAGAGGGCCGAAGCGCTGAGCCGAGCATGCTCACAAGCCACACGGCTCGACGCGCTGGCCGACCTACCGGCGGCGGAGGCTCGCAAGCGGCTGACAGCTGTCCCTGGGATCGGGCAGTGGACGGCGGCCGAGGTGGCCGCAGTGGCGCTCGGTGACGCCGACGCCGTGTCGGTCGGCGACTATCACCTCCCATCGCTGGTGTCGTGGGCGTTGGCCGGGGAGCGCAAGGGGACCGACGAGCGGATGCTCGAACTGCTGGCGCCGTTCACGGGGCACCGAGGCCGGGTCCTACGCCTCCTGGCCGCCGCAGGCCTCGCGCCGCCCCGGCACGGACCAAGGATGGCGGCCCGCAACATCGCGGCGTATTGATCAGCCGAGCGCTGAGCCTGGGGCGACGTCACGCGATCTTGCGGTGGCGCTCGCGCAGGCGGTCGAAGGCGACGGCGGCGGCCGGCGCCAGAAGCGGTAGCACAGTTGGACCACACCGTCGGGCCAGGATGATCGTCCCTGCTAGGGCGAAGGGCACCAGCAGGTAGTAGCCAACCAGCAGCAACCAGCCTGTCGTGCGCGCGCCGACCTGTGCCGAAAGCTCAGATCGGTAGAACTGCCACCGTGCGGCCAATGCGGCGCTGACCACCACGGGCAGGCGGCCGAGGTGGTGGCGGGCGTAGCTCGTGCCCACCTTGCGCAGATCGAGTTGTGCACCGCGGCGTGATCCTCATCCACAGGGTTTGGCCTCTGGCACCCCACAGCCTCTCCGTCATACCCTCCTGGGGCCGGCATGACCGCTCATCGGCTCCAGCCGGCAACCGACCGGTCCTAGAAGAGGAGTCCCATGCCCACGTTCGACGTGACCCTGAGGGACCGGACCATCGAACGCATCGACGGTGCGGACGCGTACCAGCAGGAAGGGCAGATGACGACGTTCTTCCGTATCGGGTCCCAGCGGTCCGTGGTCGACACGTGGAGTACTCGCGTTGCCAGCTTTCGCACGTCGGAGGTCGTGATCATCCGCCGGATCGAATCGCGTGAAGATGCTGTCGCACTGCGATCGGCCTGACGGCAGGCCACAGCCGCAGGGTCTGACGCGATGAGAACCGCGCCGGCGACCTCCTAGCATCGCCCGAGAATGTCCCGGAGCCTGACGTCCCCCTCACGCCTTCGCGCCCTCGCGCGCATGGCGGAGGTGGGGGGACTCGGGCTTCTCTCCTACATCCCCCTCCTCGTCTCGTCTCGAGGCCGGGTGAGCGGAGACACCAAGCAGTACCTGTACCTCGACCCGGGAGCGTTGCTGGCCCGCGCCCCCTACCTGTGGGATCCCCACGTGGGAGCGGGCACGGTGCCCCACCAGCAGATCGGTTACCTCTTCCCCATGGGGCCGTGGTTCTGGCTCTTCCAGCAGCTCGGCATCCCCGACTGGGTGGCACAGCGACTGTGGCTCGGAACCATCTCCTTCGCCGCAGCCCTCGGCGCTCGATGGTTGTTCAGGTTGTTGGGTACGGGCCGAGCCGGCGCGCTCGCCGGCGCAGTCGTCTACGCGCTGAGCCCCTACCAGCTGGCGTTCACGTCGGGTCTCTCGGTCCTGCTCCTGCCGTGGGCCGGTCTGCCATGGCTCGTCGGACTCACGATGCGAGCTGTGCGCGACGGCGGATGGCGCGATCCAGCGCTCTTCGCCCTCGTCGTGCTGACAATCGGTGGGATCAACGCGTCGGCGCTGGTCCTGGCCGGCATCGGCCCCTTGCTCTGGTTGGTGGTCGAGCTGGTTGGCAACCGCGCCGCCATTCGGGCCGCCCTGGCTGCGACCGCTCGCATCGCCGTCCTCACCGTCGGCGTGTCCCTCTGGTGGATCGTCGGCCTGCGGCTCCAAGGGGCCTACGGGCTGCCCGTGTTGCGGCTCACCGAGAGCCTGAGCACAGTTGCCGACCGATCGTCGCCGGATGATCTGTTGCGAGGTATCGGCAACTGGCTGCTCTACACGAAGGACAACACCGGCTACGCGGTCGACCAAGCCGCCGGGTACGCGCGCGGCGGCTGGGTGGGTGTCACCAGCTACGCGGTGCCGGTCGCCGCGCTGCTTGCGGCGGCTGTCGTCCGCTGGCGACACCGCGCCTATGCAGTGCTCCTGATCGTGATCGGCACGATCATCGGAGCCGGCGCGTGGCCATACAAGCATCCGAGCCTCTATGGCGCGCTGTGGAAGCGGTTCGCCGACCGGTCATCGCTCGGCCTCGCCCTGCGCAACTCCCCCCGCGTCGTGCCAGTGATCGCGCTCGGCGTTGCCGCCCTCCTCGCCGCAGGCGTGGGGTCTCTGCGATCGCAGTTGCGTGAGGTGTTGGCGGGTTTCGGCGTTGCGGCGTTGGCCGTGGCCGCCCTCGGGCCGGTCTGGCAGACCGGCTTCTTCTCCGACGGACACAGCCGGCCGGAGAACCTCCCCGCCTACGTCGTCAGAACCGCAGCCGCAGTGGATGCTGGCGGTGACCGCACGCGGGTGCTCGAGCTGCCCGGGTCGAACTTCGCCACCTACACGTGGGGTAACACCGTCGAGCCGGTCACTCCGGGGCTGAGCGACCGCCCGTACTTGACACGCGAGGTGTTGCCATCGGGTTCGCCAGCATCAGTCAACCTCCTCGACGCCCTCGACGGCCGGTATCAGCAGGGCGCGTTCGAGCCGGCGTCGCTCGCACCTCTGGCCCGACTGCTCGGTGTCGGGACCGTTGTCGTGCGGTCGGACCTTGCGTCCGACAAGCGGTTCGGCCTGCGAAGCTCGCAGCAACTGTGGGATGTGCTGACCAACCCGTTGGCTCCGGGCATGCGGGCTCCCCGCGCCTACGGGCCCGCGGTCGGCGACCCGTCTTCCTCGCCGACCGAGCTGCGCCCCTCCGTGGCCCTGTTCAACGTCAAGGACCCGTTGCCGATCGTGCGCACGGCACCTGTGGCCGAGCCGATCGTCCTCGCCGGCGACGGTGACGGCATCGTGGACGCTGCGGCCGCCGGACTGGTCGACGGGCGCGCGCTCCTGCTGTCTCTTCCGGCCATGAACGACAGACAGTTGCGTGAAGCTCTCCAGCACAAGGCTGATCTCGTGCTCACCGACTCGAACCGCCGTCGTGCACAGCAGTGGTTCTTCTCTGTGGCACGGAACAAGGGGGCGACCGAGCGGGCTGGGCGCGATGCGCCGGACCCGCGTGGCTACGACTACCGGCTGCAGACATTCCCCGGCACCACCGACACATCGCGTTCTGTCGTGGAAGACGTGGGCGGCCGAGTCGACGCGACGGGAGACGGTGGCCCGGCCCGACCCGAGGACCGCGCGGTATACGCCTTCGACGGCGACCTCCGGACGACGTGGCGGGTCGGCGGAGAGGATCCGACCGGTCAGCGGATCGTGCTCCATACCGACAAGCCAGTCGTCACCGACCATGTGACCCTGGTCCAGCCGCAGGAGGGCCCGCGCGATCGGATCCTCACGCGCGTCAGGCTGCGATTGGACAACGCAAAGCCCGTCACCGTCGAGCTCGGCCCGAGATCGTTGACCGCAAGAGGTCAGATCGTGCGCTTCCCGCGCCAGTCCATCCACCGGCTCGAGATCGAGCTGGTGCGGACCACCACTCCCCCGTTCGACGCCGGACTGGCAAACGCTGTGGGGTTCTCGGAGGTGCGACTCGGCGATGTGCGGGTGACCGAGACCGTCCGGTTGCCGGTGGACCTCGCCGAGCGAACCGGAAGTGGGTCAGAGGGTCATCGTCTCGACATCGTGGCGACCCGCCTGCGCGTCGACCCGGCCGACGTCGGTCGCCAGGACGAAGAGCTGCGGCTCGACCGCCGCTTCGTGCTCCCCCGGCGACGAGCGTTCGGGATGGTCGGCACGGCGCGCGTCAATCCGGACGCGCCGGACGATGTCCTCGACAGGGTGCTTGGCACCACTGCGCCGGGGGCGACGTTCTCGGCCTCCGGCCACCTGCAGAGTGATCTGAGGGCCCGGGCGTCGCGCGCCTTCGACCATGCGCCCAACACGGCCTGGACCGCCATCGCCGGCCCGCAACGCGGCCAGTACCTCGGCGTGCACCTGATGAAACCGGTGACCGTCCGCGGATTGCAGCTGACATTTCTCGCTGACGGTCGGCACTCCGTGCCGGCGCGGATCCGCTTGGAGGCGGACGGTCGATCAGTTGCCACTGTCGCGCTCCCGAAGCTGCGCGACGGTGGCAAGGCTGGCACGACGAGGACTGTGCGCCTGCCGGTCAAGGCGGTCACCGCCAGGAACCTCCGCCTGGTGATCGAACAGGTCGATCGCCGGACCGCGGTCCCGGGCGACCGCAATCCTGCGGCGACGCTGCCGGTCGCGATCGCCGAGGCGCCCCTCTCCGGCGTGAAGGTGCCGGCGGCCCCGGTCGAGCTCCCTCGCTCCTGTCGGCATGACCTCGTGAAGGTCGACGGAAGCGCCGTGGCGGTCCGGCTGGCAGGGCGCGCGGCGAGCGCTCGGACCGGCGTGCAGGTCCAGTCGTGCTCGGGCCCGCTCATGCTCGACGCCGGCAGCCACCACCTCCGGGCGACAGCAGGCCTTGACTCAGGGATCGATCTCGACAGGCTCGTCCTGTCGTCAGACGCCAGGGGGCAGGCGGCGGTGGTCGGTGCTCGCGGCGCCAGGAGCGCAGGCGCCGGGGCATCGGCAACCGTTCGGACGTCCGGACCGACCTCGCTCGACCTGAATGTGCGCACCGACGGCAAGCCGTTCTGGATCGTCCTCGGCGAGAGCGACAACCGAGGATGGGCAGCCCGAACCTCCGACGGCACGCTCGGG
Source organism: Acidimicrobiales bacterium (assembly GCA_038253965.1). Lineage (GTDB taxonomy): Bacteria > Actinomycetota > Acidimicrobiia > Acidimicrobiales > Iamiaceae > JBBSGQ01. Next base: position 5,810 of record JBBSGQ010000120.1, read on the forward strand.
CCGCGCCAGCTCGTGGACGGCTACGCCAACGGCTGGCTCGTGCGCCCCTCGAGACGCGGCACGATGAACGTCGGGCTCGAGTGGAAGCCCCAGCGTCTCGTGTGGGTGAGCCTGGCCCTGTCGGCGTTCGCGGTTCTCGCGTGCATCGCCATCCTTCTCCTGCCCGGCCTGCGCAGGCGTCGCATGTCGCGGTCGCCGTCGCCGTTGGCCGACCCCCCGATGGTTGCGACGTTGGCCACGTTGCACCTGCGGCCGGCAACCCCGCTGCTCAGCGGCGTGCACGGCGTGGTCACCGCCGCCGCGGTGGCTGCAGTCTCCGAACCCTGGATCGGCGTCGTATCCGGCCTGAGCGTGCTGTTGATCAGCCGAGTCCATCGGACGCGCTGGCTCGTGGCAGTCGCCGCGCCGGCGGCGCTTGTCGCCAGCCGGCTGATCGGCGAGCCGGGCGTTGCCTGGCTCGCCATCGGCCTGTTGGTGGCTGACCTGGCCGGTCGCCGTCTGTGGGGCGAGGAGCATCGTGCGCACACCGCCGATGATCTGTCCGAGCCCCCGGAGGCGGATCTGGGGGCGGACCGGCTCGCTCACAAGGCCCGATGACGACAGGCGTGAGTCCGGTACTTCGCGCCCCGACCCGCTGATCAGCCGGCCGGCTTCGAACAGTCCGCTCTCCCGCAAGTCCCCGAATCACCCGGTAGCGGACGATGCTGGCCGCTCAACACGCCGGCCCGGTAGTCGGCCAGTCCATTGATCGACGAGGTCACACCGCGCGGCAAGGACTTGGCGAACTCCCGGAGGTGGGTTTCGAGGGGGCGAACTGCGTCGGAGGTTGTGGCGTAGAACCAGAAGTCCCGGCTGAACGCAGAGGTTGTCCGCCCGGCCAGGGTCCACGTTCCCACGGCGATCCAGTTGTCTGGTACGTGGCCGTCCACGGTTGCGGGATAGACGGCGACAACCTTGAACCCTCGCCGGCGGGCCAGCTGCGAGAGGTCTTCTTTCGAGTTGTGGCCCGTTTGGCGGCGACGCAGAACCTCGTAGTCACCCAGCCCGAGGAGGTCGGTCAGCGGACCCTTGTGATGCAGGCTGATGTAGCCGAGCTCGCCCGTGGCGATGTGTTGTCCGTCGTAATAGCGCTCGAGGAAGCGGGCTGCCTGGTACCGCTGCCGATAGGTGTCCTGCATGGCCAACGGGGCGTAGTGGAGGTTGTACCACTTCCAGGGGGCGAGGAATGCGGCGAGACATACCAGCGCCGCCACGCCCGTGCGGACCGTCTTGGCGCTCGGATGAGGGAGATCGGCACCCAGCTCTGCCACGATCGACAGAGCCGTGTAGACGCCGAGGATGACCAGATAGATCTGATAGCGCTCGAACCAACCAACGCTCGCGAACGTCATGTGGAGGCCCGTGGCGACCACCATGGTGACCGCAGGAAAGACGTTGCGATTCCTGCCCGGAACGCAGAAGGCCAAGTAGGCAAGCGCAACGAACGTGAGCACAGGGATGAGCGGATCTTGCGCGAACCGCAGGGTGATGTTCTGAAACCCGAAGGGCTCGACGGCGTCGACGCCGGTGAACTGGCTCTTGGCGAGCACGGAGTTGGGAAGGAACCCTTGGCCCATGGCCTTGTTGAAGGCGGCGAACAGCAGCAGCGGCACGCCGCTCGCGGCACCGACGCCGAGCACCATCGGGATGCGGCTTCGCCATGGCGCAGGCGTCTGGTCGGGCGACCAGCGCGGCACCGATTGCGCAAGGAGCGCGATGCCGATCCCCAGGGCCAGCATCGGTGTCTCGAACCGAGTGAGGGTGGCGAGCGCAATGAACGCATACGGCGTCCAACGCGGCCAATGGAGGCGGCTGCCGGTCGACTGACGATGCAGCATCACGACCGCAGCGAGCACGAGCGCGGCGTGCAACGTGTGTTCCATGCCGGTGAGCGCCAGCCCGGGCAGGTAGAGCACGAAGGTGACCATGACGAACGTCGCCAGGATGTGCAGTGGCCGACGCAACGCCGGTCGCAGGAAGCGTTGGTTGCGGTCGAGGATTCGCAGAAGCCAGATCCCGGCCACGATGTTCAGGGCCATCGGCAAGTAGTCGCGAGCGAATGGGAGGACCCCGACGAGCACGGCCAGGAGCACGGTCCACGCGGGCGAGGAAGAGGCCGATTGGAAATGATGCGCTGTGACGCCCCAGGTTCCGTGCCGAATGAGGTTCTCGGCGACACTGAGATGAATGGCGGGGTCGTCGATGACGTAGATGAACTTGCCGCGCGTGTGCCGGAGGCCGAGCGCCACGAGCCCTGCGGTGACGAGGACATAAGACCCGAGCGCCCATACGAAGAAGGCACTGAGCGTCGGCCGCGCGGCCGGATCAGAGCTCACCCGACTGTCTGGCAGCGCATCCGCCGAGACCTGTTGGCCTCCCGGGACGGAGGTGTCAGGAGCCAGGGTCATTCTGAGCAAACCTACCCGACATGTTCGGTCCCTCTTGTCGGACTTGCCCGAACCGGTCAGCAGTCACTGATGCCGGTTGGCGCCGGCGGTGATCGGGCGCACCGTCACGTCGAGCTTCGAGGGGGCGTCGGTATCGCCGGCGAGTGCCCGCGAGTCATAGAACCACAACCGCCTCCCGGTCTTCGTCGTCCGGGCCACCTCCGGACGACTCGGGGTCAAGAGCTCGATGAAGGAACCTTCGACTCGGTACGAGAACCGCTGGCGAACGACCGGCCGCCTCGCCGACTCCGGGGTGGAACCGTAGGCGGCACCAACCACGAGCGTTCCCGATAGACCGTGCAACCGGACCGCCCACTCGGGCTCGTCATCTGGGCCAGGGTCGCCGGCGCCGACGGTCCATGTCGTCTCCGTGACGCCAGTCGTCGCACCGTGTTCGGTGAGGGTGCGCCACCTACGGGTGCGACTGTCACTCTGGTCGATGTATGCGGAGACCGTGCGCTGACCTGCCGGGTTGCGCACGCGGAGACGGAGCGTGAGCGCCGCACCTTTCACGATCCGGATCCTGGTCACCGTCACCACAGGCGTCGGCGGATGCTCGGTCGGCTGCAGCTCCCCGGGCGGGAACCTCGCCGGGTTGTCAAGGGGTACCGACAGCGCATCGTGTGGGAGTGACGCCCGCTGGATGTAGGGCGTGCGGTCGTGCAGCCGGTTGATGAGATCGATGTTGGCCGCGCCACGGTCGGTGGCGTACAGCAGACGCCCCTCGAGCTTTGGGTCGTTTGCCGCGAACGGGTTGTAGAACATCAGGTACGCGCTCGAGTCGGCGACGAACACCAGCGCCCGACCCTTGATCGCCGCAGTGGAGCCCTTCCAGGGTTGTTGCCCCACACTGAGGCGATGGTTTGCGTCGATCCGACTCACGGCCGCAGGCACAGTCGCGATTACGAGCGCCACCACGAGCACGATGCCCGTGCCGCGTCGACGCTTCCATGCGGCGAGGATCGCCGTGGCCATGAGGATGCAGAGCGGTGCGTACAGCGGGACGAAGTAGATCGGTCCCCCCCACGACGCGACGAGGGAAGAGACCCAGGACCCCCA
>JBBSGQ010000121.1:0-9325 GCA_038253965.1 Acidimicrobiales bacterium
CGCGCACGTCGAAAGGACCAAAGGCGCCCTCGGCGTGATTCGAACACGCGACACACGGTTTAGGAAACCGATGCTCTATCCCCTGAGCTACGAGGGCTGAAGTTGGAAAAGTACAGGTCAAAGGCCTATTTGGTGAACCGGTGAAGAAGCCGCCAACCGGCTTAGGGCCGCGGTTAGGCCGCGGGATTCTGACGGGAGGTCGAGGTTAGCGGTGACCGGCAGAGCGACTGCTCGGGCGGTCGGCGAGTTTCGAGGCTCCTCTGAGGCGACCCTCCGCCTTGGCGACGTGAACGCGGAACGCCTCCCCCTACGGCTACGCGACAGAGTCGGGCGCTTTGCGCCGAGTGACAGAGTTTGAAGTAACGCGCTTGTGGCTCGCACCATCTGCGGCCGCACAGTGGACGTACATCTGTACTGGAAGGGGAGAGGTGTGATGGCGACAACCAGTGGGAGGCGACGAAGCCGAAGGCGCAAGCTGCGCACCACACCAGACGAGCGGATCTCATCGACCGGGCAGTGATGGTGACCGACACCGATCTGACCGAGTTCGTGGTTGCACATGCCGTCGAGGCGGCGCGGCGCGTGATTGCCGATCGTGATCGGTTCGAGCTCGACGTCGATGCCGTGGCCGACTGGGACGCGATCAACGCACGACGCGTTCGTGATCTGCCCGGGCTTGGACGGCTCATGCAGCGCGCGTCGGAAGGCCGCCTCTAGGGTCACCGCGCATGGTTCATCCCTCATCGATGCGCCGGTCAGTGGTGGCGGTGACGCGGCCGACGCAGGCACGCCCGTGGTGATGGCGGGCGGCGACGCCACTGACGTCGACCGAGCGCGGCCCGTGCTCGAGACCTTCGGTAACCCTGTGCTCCACCTCGGGGCAGTTGGTAGCGGACAGGTAGCGAAGGCACTCAACAACCTTCTGTTCGCGGCGAACCTCGCCATGGCCTCGACTCTCTTCCAGGTCGCAGGGGCCATGGACATCGATCGGGAAGGCCTGGCCAGGTGCGTCTCTCCTAGCTCGGGACGCAGCTACGCCTTCGATGTCCTGACATCACTCGGCTTCGACCCATCACCGATGGCGGCCCGGGCCGGGCCGCTCCTACGCAAAGACGTCTCAATTGTCGCCGAGCTCGCCAACCAGGCCTCGGCTCCGCTGGGACTGCTGATCGACGCCGCTGACAGCGCACTCGCCCAGCTTGATCACTCGCGAGCAGCCGCCGTTGAGGGCCGGCGGTGAGCGGCGCGGCTGTTGTCGTTGGGGGCGCCTCCGGCATCGGCGCAGCTGTCGTCGACCGCCAGCGGGCCGCCGGCGTCGAGGTGGTCGTATGGGACCGGGCCGGAAGTGCAGACATCGTGTGCGACGTCGCCGACCCGGATCAGGTGGATTCAGCCACGGCTGAGACGCTCGACCTGGTCGGAGCGCCGGCGCTCGTCACCATCACCGCCGGCATAGGCCACGGGGGCCTGCTGGCCGACGTCTCGACCGAGGAGTGGGACCGCGTGTTCGGGGTCAATGCCCGAGGCGTGTGGCTGGCCATGCGCGCCTTGGCGACACCGATGGCAGCAGCGGAAGGCGGGTCCATCGTCGTTGTCAGTAGCGTGAGCGGGCGCTTGGCCGACCAGGGCATGGGTCTCTACTGCGCATCGAAGGCGGCCCTGGACATGATCGTGCGAGTCGCTGCGCTCGAATGGGCTTCGAGGGTGCGGGTCAACGCGGTCGGGCCGGGAGTCACCGACACGCCGATGCTCGGTCGCGCACCTCGCGATGGCGGCTGGTTCGACAAGGTGGCACAGCGGACGGCCCTCGGGCGGCTCGGTCGTCCCGACGACATCGCCGCGGCGATCCTCGGGTTGCACGGCATGGATTGGGTGACGGGGCAGGTGCTCTTGTGCGACGGCGGCCTCGGCTTGGCCAGTCCGATCATGGGCTTCTGACAGGAGGGTGAGTGATGCCGGTGGTGCACCACACAGCGATCTGCACGCGTGACGTGGAGGCAAGCCTTCACTTCTGGCGCGACGGAATGGGGTTCACGGTGATGATGGACGAGCAGTTCGAGGGTGACTGGCCGACCTTGCTGCGCGGACCACAGACGTCGCTGCGATCCGTCTTTCTCGGCGACCCGGCCGCTTCCACGGGCATCGTCGAGTTGGTCGACCTCGGCCCGGTCGACGATCGGGGCCCCCAGCCGCCGCCCGTCGGAACGGGCTTTCTCCTCGTGTCGGTCATGGCCGACGTGAAGGACACCTTGGCCCGCATGTCCTCGTTGGGGCTCGGGGGCGTGCCTCGCCGGATCGAGACGTTCGGCGTCGCCATGAGCACGGTGGTCGACCCCAACGGCGTCGTCGTCGAGCTCATAGACACTTCGGGCGCCGCAGGCCTCGACCGCATGCGGGACCGGTGAAGCCCAAGCAGACCGTCGCCGTGCTCGGCGCCGGCGCAGGCGGCATCGCCATGGGAATCCGCCTCAAGCGAGCCGGTTACGACTTCACCATCTACGAGACGTCCGACGGCGTCGGCGGCACGTGGCGGGACAACACGTATCCGGGAGCGGCGTGCGACGTGCCGTCGCACCTCTACTCGTACTCGTTCGAGCTGAACCCCTGGTGGTCGCGCACGTACGCCACCCAGCCCGAGATCCTCGCCTACCTCGAGCGCTGCACGGACCAGTACGGCGTGCGACCCCACATCCGTACCGACACCGCCATCGACGAAGCCCGGTGGGACGACGACGGGCAACGGTGGACCCTCACCGCCCGCTCCGGCGAGCAGTTCACCGCCGATGTGCTGGTGAGCGGGCTCGGCATGCTCAACGTCCCGGTCATACCGGACATCCCCGGTGCCGGGCGGTTCAAAGGCCGTTCGTTCCACTCCTCTCGGTGGGACCACAGCAAGCCGGTCGCCGGTGAACGGGTGGCCTCGATCGGCACCGGAGCCAGCGCCGTGCAGTACGTCCCCGCGATCGCTCCGGACGTCGAGCAGCTCACCGTGTTCCAACGCAGTCCCATCTGGATCACTCCTCGGAACGACGCGCCATACACCAACGAGCAGCAGCGCCGCTTCGCCCGGGTACCGCTGGCAGCGCGCCGCCACCGCGCCCAGGTCTGGCTCACCTATCAACGGGCGAACTTCGAAGCGACCTCCGACCTCACGGTGCTGCAGACCGAGTTCGCCCGCTCGTACCTCGAACGCAAGATCGAGGACCCGGCCCTGCGAGCCAAGCTCACTCCTGACTACCCCGTCGGATGCAAGCGACCGCTGATCTCGCGAGAGTGGTTCCCGACCCTCACCCGCGACAACGTCCGCCTGGTCACCGAGCCGATCGTCGAGATCACCGAGTCAGGCCTGCGCACCGCTGACGGCGAGCACCACGAGGTCGACACGATCGTGTACGGCACCGGCTTCAAGGCCAACGATTTCCTCTCAACCATCGAGATCTACGGGACCGGTGGCCGCCGGTTGCACGACGACTGGGCCGACGGAGCCGAAGCGTTTCTCGGCCTGTCCATCGCCGGATATCCCAACCTCTTCCTGCTCTACGGGCCGAACACCAACGGCGTGAACTCAATCATCTTCTTCCACGAAGCTCAGAGTCACTACGTGCTCCAGGCGTTACGCACGATGCGCCGGCTCAGCGTGCGGTCAGTCGACGTCCGACGCCAGGTGATGAACCGGTACAACCGGCGCCTCCAAGCAGCCTTGAAGACCACCGTCTGGGTGGCGGGCTGCCGCAACTACTTCCGCGCTGCGTCCGGCAAGGTCGTCACCCAGCTGCCCTTCAGCGGTGGCCGCTACTGGGCTCGGACTCGAGTTTTCCCAGCGTGGCAGTACCGGCTGCATCGCTGACCTTCTGGCTGACAACGACGGCTTCACCGCCCGCTAGGGCCACGGGCGGTGAAGGTCAGGTCGGGTCGTGTTCTCCAACGCCGCCACTCGGCTCGGAGTTTGTCGAGTGGGCCGTCTCCTTCGACCCCACGAGCCGATGGTTTTGATTTCCGAGCCGACGGTGTTGGAGAGCGGCCGCCTGCTGTCGGCGTGATCATCACGACGACCACGATGGCGGTGCCTTTAGGCCGCGGTTAGGCCGCGGCTTCAGATCGAGGGTGATCTGGCGTGATGCTTCGTGAAGCAAAAGCCCTGTTCAAGTGCTCTTCCGTCACTCGTGCAGGTAGCGAACGCCCGCCATCGTTCCGACGAGCTCCACCGTTCAGCGCAAGCGATCGCCCCACCACCCCGGTCCCCGTCCTGCCGGCTTCGACCCGACCCGTCGGTGGTGCACACTGACGACGGCTACTACCTGGTGGCTTCTACGTTCGAGCACCTGCCCGGCCTTCCGGTATACCGCAGCGATGACCTCGAGGACTGGGCGCTCTTCGGTCATGTCGCCACGCGCCCTGGACAGTTGGCTGTGCAAGATGTACCGACCTTTGGTGGCGCGTACGCGCCCACCGCTAGTCGTTCACATACAACGCTCATTGGAAGCACGGAACATGACGCGGTCACCCGCGCTGGGGAGGAAGCTGATGACTGAGCCGACGTCTGAGCAGCTCGAGATCCTTCGAGCGGTCTGCGACACCTTTGTGCCGTCGATCCCGCACGTGCCCGACCCGCTGGGGTTCTGGGCCCGGTCGGCCACCGACGTGGGGGTCGATGCGGGCATCGTGGCGACTTTGGCCATCCTGCCGGAAGCGGATGCCGGAGGACTGTTGGGGTTGCTGGATGTCCTCGGTGAGCAGGGGTTCGTTGCGGCGAGCCAGCCGTCGCGCGAGCAGTTGTTGCGGACCTTGGCGTTGGCTAGCCGGGACGCGGCGGCCGGCATCACCGCGCTGAAAGGGCTGACGCTGGCGCTGACCTACGCCGGGGCGGACCCGGCGACGGGACAGAACCCCAACTGGGCAGTGTTCGGCTACCCGGGGCCGGTCAGCGCCCCGCCGGACGAGCCCAAGACCATTGAGCCCCTCGGCGTCAGGGTGGACACCGATTTGGAGGCCGACGTGGTGGTCATCGGGTCGGGGGCCGGCGGCGGTGTGATCGCCGGCCAGCTCGCCCAACGCGGGTTGGCGGTGGTTGTGCTCGAGGCCGGCGGTTATTTCAATGAGAGCGACTTCAACCAGTCCGAGCTGTGGGCCTACCAGAACCTGTACTGGCGAGGCGGGCCGAGTCCCACCGTCGACGGCAACGTGTCGTTGATGGCCGGTCAGTGCCTGGGCGGCGGCACCGTCGTCAACTGGACGAACTCGCTGCGGACCAAGCCGTGGGTGCGCGACGAGTGGGCCACCGAGCACGGCCTGAAGGACGTGGCCACCGACTTCGACCGTCACATCGACGCGGTCTGGTCCCGCCTGCAAGTCACCGACACCTGCTCGGACCTCAACCGGGCGCAGCAGGCGATGCAGCGAGGGGCCGACGCCTTGGGCTGGTCCTTTGCGCTGACCAACCGAAACACCGATCCGTCGCGCTATGACCCGGTCAGTGCCGGCTACATGGGTTTCGGTGACCAGTCGGGCTCGAAGCAGTCCACGCTGGCCACGTACCTGCAGGACGCGGTCGCAGCGGGCGCCCGGGTCGTGGTGCGGTGTGCCGTCGAGCGCATCATCGTCGAGCACGGCCGTGCTGCCGGCGTGACCGCGGTGCGCACCGACGCTGTCACCGGTGCCACCAGTTCGGTGACGGTTCGGGCCCGTCATGTCGTGGTGGCCGGTGGCGCCCTCGAATCGCCCGGGGTCTTGTTGCGCTCGGGCATCGGCGGGCCGGCGGTCGGCCGTTATCTGCGTCTGCACCCGTGCACCGCGGTGATGGGCACCTACGGCGAGGACATGCAGGCCTGGTGGGGCGCACCCCACGCCGGCCTGATCGACGAGTTCGCCGGCACCAACGACGGCTACGGGTTCCTGATCGAGGGGGCCCAGTACACGACCGCCGTCACCGCCAACGCCACACCGTGGGTCACCGCCGAGCAGCACAAGGCGGCCATGGAGGACCTGGCTTTCGGGGCCAACTTCATCGGTCTGGTGCGCGACCGCGGTCACGGCACCGTCACGGTGGACGACAACGGCTCCACGGTGCACCGCTACGCGCTCACCGATCCGGCGGACGTGGTCAACACCCGGGCCGCCGTCGCGGCTCAGATCCGCTGCCACGCTGCTGCCGGGGCCCGCCGGATCATCACGCTAGCCAACAGCATGCCGGTGTGGCATCGGGGCGAGGACGACCTCGAGACCTACATCGCCAAGGTGCAGCGCCTCCCGTTGCGGGCCGGTTCGGTGGCGCTGTTCTCCGCCCACCAGATGGGCAGTTGTCGCATGGGCACCGATCCGGCGACGTCGGTGGCCGATCCCCGCGGCGAGCTCCACGACACGCCCGGCGTGTGGATCGGTGACGGCTCCGCGTTCCCGACCTCGTCAGGCACCAACCCGATGATCACGATCATGGCATTGGCCCACCGCACGTCCGAGCACATCGCCCAGGAGGCATGACATGTCCACCACCGGAGTTCCGGACACGCTCATCGACCGCGACCGCCTCTACATCGGCGGGTCGTGGACGACCCCCGCTGGCCCTGACCGCATCGAGGTCGTCAACAGCGACACCGAACAGGTGATGGGGCGCATCCCGGCGGGCACCGCAGCCGATGTCGACGCCGCCGTCGCCGCAGCCCGGGCCGCCTTCGACGAATGGTCCCAGGTGAGCCCTACCGACCGGGCCGAGGTGTGCGCTGCGGTGGCGGCCGGGTTGCCCATCATGACGTTCGCCAGCCAGCCCCAGGTCGTGCAGGAGATGGAGTGGGAGGAGCAGATCGGCAACTCTCTGGTGGTCCGCGAACCGGTGGGCGTGCTCGGTGCCATCACCCCGTGGAACTACCCGCTGCACCAGATCGCGGCGAAGGTGGCGCCGGCCATGACTGCGGGCTGCACCGTCGTCCTCAAGCCCAGCGTGGTCACGCCGCTCAACGCCTTCGTCTTGGCCGAGGTGATGGACGAGGTGGGTGTGCCGGCGGGCGTGTTCAACCTCGTGACCGGGATCGGCCCCGTGGTGGGTGAGGCCATCGCCGCCCACCCGGGGATCGACATGGTGTCGTTCACCGGATCGACCCGGGCCGGGCGGCGCGTCAGCGAAGTGGCCAGCGCCACCGTGAAGCGGGTCGCGCTCGAGCTGGGCGGGAAATCGCCCAACGTGCTCCTCGACGACCTCGACGAAGAGCTCCTGCAGCGTGCGGTCATCGACGGGGTCGGCAAGTGCTTCATCAACTCCGGCCAGACGTGCAGCGCCCTGACGCGCATGCTCGTCCCCCGCGAGGCGTTGCCGGCGGTCGAGGCCATCGTCGCCGCCATGGCGGAGGGGTTCCCCCTCGGGCATCCGCTCGACCCCGATGCAGTGGCCGGCCCCCTCGTTAGCGCCGTCCAGCAAAAGCGGGTCACCGACTACATCCGCCAGGGCATCGACGAAGGAGCCAAGCTGGTCGCCGGCGGAACCGAACCGCCCGCTGGTTTCGAACAGGGCTACTACGTGCGGCCCACCGTGTTCAGCGACGTCACCCCGGACATGACCATCGCCCAGGAAGAGATCTTCGGACCCGTCCTGTGCATCATCCCCTACGACGGCGAGGACGACGCGGTGGCGAAGGCCAACGACAGCGTGTACGGCCTGGCCGGCGGGGTGTGGTCCGCGTCACCCGAGCGGGCCGAAGCCGTGGCCCGCCGTCTGCGCACGGGCCAAGTCGAGATCAACGGCGGCGTCTTCAACCCCTTGGCCCCCTTCGGCGGCTACAAGCAGTCCGGCCACGGCCGCGAGCTCGGCCGCCACGGCCTCGAAGAGTTCCTCGTCCTGAAGTCGATGCAGCGATAGCTGCACAGAACGACGCCACTATCGGAGCCACGATGTGAACCCACGAGCGCCTCGACGCGACCATGACCGACCCTGACCGCGAGCTGAGCGAGCGGAGCACGGTTGCGACATGACCGGGCTCCGCTGGTGGACGCTCGACATCGCCGACCGCATCGCCGTTCTGACCTTTGTCCGGCCGCCGCGGAACTGGATGTCGCTGGCCGCCATGACCGAGCCCGCCGACCTCCTCGCGATGAGAGCCGACCGTCCCGAAATGACTGTTTGGGAGATTGCATCCCTTGCATCGTCTAGTTAGTTCGGATACCATACTAATCATTGACAGCGGAACTTGAGGTCGGCATGCCCTCCGAAGCGCAAGGCCAGGACGATGATGCGGGCGCGTTCGAACGGGCAGTCGATGCGGTGCGGGCGAGGGCGGCCGCCGAGGTCGAAGCGAAGGGTCTGTTCGATCGCTTGACGGACGACGAGCGTCTCGGCCTGCTCGACGGCGACGAACCGTTCTGGCCGGGCCTTCGCTCGATGCTGGTCGACGGATACAACCTCCGGCCCTATGTGCACGGTGAGGTCGCCCGCCTCGGTATTCCCGGCACCCGGTTCGTCGACGGGCCCCGCGGGTGTGTCTCGGGCCGTGGCACTGCGTTTCCGGTGGCGATGGCCCGTGGCGCGACATGGGATGTCGACCTGGAGGAGTCGATCGGCGAGGCGATCGGGCGTGAAGTCCGGGCGCAGGGTGGCAACTTCTTCGGCGGTGTGTGCATCAACCTGCCCCGCCACCCGGCGTGGGGTCGCGTGCAGGAGACCTACGGCGACGATCCCCATCACCTCGGCGAGTTCGGCGCGGCGCTTGCCCGTGGCAGCGAGCGCTACGTGATGGCGTGCGTGAAGCACTTTGCGCTCAACAGCATGGAGAACGCTCGGTTCACCGTCGATGTGCAGGTGGATGACGCGACGCTTCACGACGTGTACCTCCCGCACTTCAAGCGAACCATCGACGAGGGCGTCAGCGCGGTCATGGCGGCGTACAACTCGGTGAACGGCGAGTGGGCGGGCCAGAACCGCGAACTGCTGACCGGCGTGTTGCGCGACCAGTGGGGTTGGGTTGGCATCACCGTCAGCGACTTCGTGTGGGGCATGCGCGACGGTGCGGCTGCCCTTGAGGCCGGCATGGACGTGGAGGAGCCGAGTGCCCAGTTGCGGGCCACCTGCCTGCCGGGTCAACTCGAAGCAGGGGAGACGTCATGGGCAGCGGTGGAACGGTCGGGGGTGCGGATCCTGGCGACGCAGTTGCGTTCGTACGCCAGCCGAGTCGCCGCCGATCCTGGGCCGGAGATCATGGCGTGTGAGGCGCACCGATCCCTCGCTCGCGAGGCGGCAGCGCGATCGATGGTGTTGCTGAAGAACCTCCCGGTCGACGGTGCGCCGGTGCTGCCACTCGACGACCAGGTTCGTTCGATCGCGGTGATCGGCCGGCTTGCCGTC
>JBBSGQ010000122.1:0-9307 GCA_038253965.1 Acidimicrobiales bacterium
GAACGGCGCGACCATGCCCAACAGGACGTGTTGCGCGGTGTGCAGGCTGAACAGGATTGTGTCGTACCGGGTCAGTCCTGACTGGGTGGCGACCGCTATCGCGCCGAGCCCGCTGCCGAACGCAGTGGTGCGGGCCGGCGGCCAGCGCCGTCCGCGGTGAGCCAGCCGTCGCACGCCCACCACGTAGCAGCCGGCCGCGAGCAGCACGACGAGGGCCAGAGCGGGATCGAGGCTCCACTCGAGCAGGATCGTGCGCCAGGTTGGTGCCGGCGGCGCCATCCTTTCGACCGTAGCGAGCCGAGCCGCCTTCGATCGGGTCGGCGCGCCGCTGATGGGCTAGACCGAGAAGCCATGGCGACCGCCCCCGCCGTCACTGCCTCGCCTCCTGCCTCAGCCGCGGTTCGCGGTCCGTCCCTGCTCGGGGTCGGCATGGTGGTGTGGCTGTCGTCGGAGCTGATGTTCTTCGCCGGGCTGTTCGCTGCCTACTTCACCCTGCGCGGCGCCAACGCAACCTGGCCCCCGGCGCACGCCGAGTTGGCCACGGGCCGCACGGCTGTGGCCACTGCAGTGCTCGTGGGGTCCAGCTACACCATGCACCTGGCGGTCCGCGCCTCTGAACGAGATGACCGGCTCGGCGCCGCCCGTTGGCTGGTGATCACGATGGCGCTCGGACTGCTGTTCCTCGGCAACCAGGCGCTCGAGTACTCCGAGCTGCCCTTCTCCATCTCTAGTCACGCCTACGGATCGATCTTCTACCTGATGACCGGCTTCCACGGCCTCCACGTCATCGGCGGCATCGTGTTCATGGCCACCGTCGTCGGGATCATCGCCGGTCCTTCGTCTCGGGCGCCTTCCGGCCAGACGGTGATGGTGTGCTCCTACTACTGGCACTTCGTCGACGTGGTGTGGGTGGCGATGTTCGCCACCCTCTACCTGCTGCGGTGATACGGCTCGGCACGCACCTGGCCCGCCGCCCACGTCTGGGGCCTGTTGCTCTCGCCCTCGGGATCACCGCCTGCGTCATGGTGGTACAGGGCGGGGCGCAGGCGTCGGTGGCGCGGGGCAGGGCGCAGGCGCCGGGGGAGCTCGTGCAACGGGGTCGCCGGCTGTTCGTCCCTGGTTGTTCCGGGTGCCACGGCGTGAGCGGCCAGGGGCTGCGGGCGCCCAACGGGTCGGTGCGTGGCCCCTCGCTGAAGCACTCAGGCGAGGCGAGCGCTTACTACTACCTGCACACCGGACGTATGCCCCTCGGCAACTCCGAGGATGAACCCATGCGCAAGGCGCCGGCGTACAGCAACGCTGAGATGCGGGCCCTGGTTGCGTTCGTGGGCAGCCTTGGCGATGGCCCGAAGGTTCCGGATGTGAAGACTCGGGATGGAAGCCTGGCCGCGGGCGGCCAGCTCTTCCGAGGCAACTGCGCGGCGTGCCACAGCGCATCAGGTGCGGGCGGTGCCCTCAGCTACGGCCGGGCCGCTCCGTCGCTCGCCCGGGCGCAACCCCTCGAGGTCGGTTCTGCGGTCCGCACCGGGCCAGGCCAGATGCCCCGGTTCGGCCAGAACGCGTTCGATGCCAAGGAGCTCGACTCGATCGCCAGCTACGTGCAGTACCTACGCAAACCGGAGGATCCGGGTGGTCTCGCACTCGGGCGCATCGGACCGATCCCTGAGGGTTTCCTGATCTGGGTGCTCGGCATGGGGCTGCTGCTGGTGACTGTCAACTGGATCGGCAAGCGCAACCGCCCCGTGCCCGCCGGTGAGATAACCGAAGGCGGTGAGCTGCGGTGAGCGCGAGGCGGAATCCGGTGTCGGTGGGCGAAGGGCTCACCGCAGCCTGCTTCGGCGTGAGCATGGCGGCTGCCGTGGCCCTCGCGATCGTCTATTGGCGGGGCGGCCAGCCTCAGCTCGAAGGTTTGTTCCTTGCCGTGGCCCTGGGTGGGATCGGTGTCGGCATCGTCGTATGGGCCAAGCACTACATGCCACCGGAGGAGATCACCGAAGAGCGCCACTCCCTGGCTTCGAGCGACGAGGAACGGGCCGCCTTCTGGGGTGAGGTAGAGCGGGGAGAGGAGGAGCTGTCGCGTCGGAGCCTCCTGCTGAAGATGGCCGGTGCGTCATTGGCCTTCGTGGGTGCCGCGCTGCTGTTCCCCATCCGCTCGCTCGGACCGCGTCCGGGTCGCGGGTTCAAGCGAACTTCGTACCGCGACGGCGTGCGGCTTGTCGACAACCAGAACCAGCCGATCCGTGCCGTCGACGTAGGCAGCGACAGTGTCGTCACGGCCTTCCCTGAAGGGCACACCGATGCGGCCGACGCTCCGACGCTGCTCATCCGTCCCGACGCCAAGCTCAAGAGCCGCCCCGGTCGCGAGGACTGGACGCCCGATGGTCTGATCGCGTACTCGAAGCTCTGCACACACGTCGGTTGTCCCGTCGGGCTCTATCAGGCCGGTGAGCACCTGCTGCTGTGTCCGTGCCACCAATCGACGTTCGACGTGCTCGACGGCGCCCGGCCGGTGTTCGGGCCCGCCGCTCGCTCGCTCCCGCAGCTGCCGTTGCGCATAGACGGTGCAGGCCACATCGTTGCCACCGGCGACTTCTCGGGTCCCACCGGCCCAGGGTTCTGGGACAGGGATCGCAAGTGACGTGTCAGGTTTGAGCCGCTCCGGATCGCCAGCCCCGCGAGACGCGCAGCCGCGGTCGCATCCATCGACGGGTCGTCGCAAGGACCGGATGCTGGTCCGGCGCGGCGCTCGTTGGTTCGACAACCGTCTCGGGGCGGCCAAGGGAGCGCGCACGCTGCTGGGCAAGGTCTTCCCCGACCATTGGTCGTTCATGATCGGTGAGCTCGCGCTCTACGCCTTCGTCGTGCTGCTGCTCAACGGCACCTACCTCACGTTCTTCTTCAACCCGAGCCAGAAGCTGGTCACCTACCACGGCAGCTACCGGGCGCTGCGGGGCGTGGAGATGACGCAGGCCTACAGGTCTGCGATCGATCTCAGTTTCGATGTGCGCGCCGGTCTCGTCATGCGCCAGATCCACCATTGGGCGGCGCTGCTGTTCCTGGCGGCCATCGTCGTGCACCTCATGCGGGTGTTCTTCACCGGTGTGTTCCGCCGCCCACGTGAGATCAACTGGATCATTGGCGTGATCCTGCTGATCCTGGCCATCTTCAACGGGTTCGCCGGTTACTCGCTGCTCGACGACCAGCTCTCCGGCACCGGGCTGCGGATCGCGTACTCCATAGCCCTGTCGATCCCGCTGGCCGGGACGTGGCTGGCATCGCTGCTGTTCGGCGGGGAGTTCCCCGGGCCGGACATCATCAACCGGCTCTACGTCATCCACATCCTGCTCATACCGGCGTTGATCGTGGGGCTCTTGGTCGCCCACCTCGGCATCCTCGTGCGCCAGAAGCACACACAGTTCCGGGGGAGAGGACGACGCGAGGACAACGTGGTCGGCGAGCGCGTTTGGCCGGCCTACGCGGCCAAAGCGACGGGGCTGTTCTTCATAACCGCCGCCCTGCTGTGCGGCCTCGGTGGGCTTGCCCAGATCAACCCCATCTGGCTGTACGGACCGTTCGACCCAGCAGAGGTGAGCTCTGCATCCCAGCCGGACTGGTACATGGGCTGGCTCGACGGAGCGCTCCGCATCATGCCCAACTTCGAGATCCGCGCTTTTGGCTTCGAGATCCCGAACCCGTTCTTCCCTGCGGTGCTGCTGGCCGGTGTGACCTTCGCTCTCTTGTTCGCGTGGCCGTTCCTCGAGGCGCGGTTCACCGGGGATCGGGTTGACCATCACTTGCTCGATCGGCCGCGCGAGCGTCCGTTGCGCACGGCTCTCGGTGTTGCCACCCTCACCTTCTACGCAGTGCTCACCTTCGTCTCATCGTCCGATGTGCTGTCGACGACGTTCGGGCTGTCGGTCAACTCCGTGGTCCGCTCGGCGCAGATCCTCCTGGTCGTGCTGCCTCTGGTGTTCGGCCGCGTGGCCTATGTCCTGTGCCGAGAGCTGGCGGCTCGCGACGCACCACTCGAGCAAGCCGTGCCTGCGCTGCGGGTGGAGCCCGATCAACCCGACAGGGCGCCGGCTAGGACACCCGCTGGCGGCTCTGGCGGCTGAAGCCGATGATGGCTCCGGACAGGACGAGGCCCGCGGGGAGCAGCATCCACAGACCGAGCAAGATGCCGTTGGCCACCAGCACCGCACCTACACCCACGGCAAAGGGCCAGATGCTCGCGTGCGGGAACCACGGCACCCCGATCCCTCCATCGGCCGGTTCCGCCGATTGATCGACCCCGACATCGGGCGGTGGCTTGTGCAGCCCTAGGTAGGCCGCGGTCAACGTGGCGAGTCCTCCGGCCAGGACGAGCATGGTCGTCCCGGCCGGCTCCTTCGAGATGAAGCCGTAGACGATCGAGATTAGGAACAGGAACGCGCCGATCCCGGTGAACATGCGGGCCTGGATGTCGAAGCCTGGACTGTCGTCGGTCCGTCCGGCGTCGTCGCGGGCCCCTTCCGGTTTGCCGGTCATCGGCTGGACCCGGCTCGTCGTGTCGGGTCCTCCGGGGACACGTCGGACTCGGGATCGTGCCGCGGGTGGTCGAGATCCCACACCGGCCGGTTGGACCGGATCGGTGGGAGCACATCGAAGTTGTGTGGGGGCGGTGGCGAGGTGGTGGCCCATTCGAGTGTGTGGGCACCCCATGGGTTGTCACCGGCCGGGGCACCGCGCCGCATCGTGCGCCACACGTTCCAGAGGAACGGAAACGTCGACGCGCCGAGCAGCATCGCACCCACCGTCGAGATCCGGTTCAGTGCGGTGAAACCGTCCGAGGGGAAGTAGTCGGCCACGCGGCGAGGCATGCCCTCCATGCCGAGTTGGTGCTGGACGAGGAAGGTGAGGTTGAACCCTACGAACATGAGCCCGAAGTGCAGCCTGCCCCACCCCTCGTGCAGCAGCCGCCCGGTGAACTTCGGAAACCAGTAGTAGATGCCTGCGAACAACGCGAACGCCGAACCGCCGAACAGGACGTAGTGCATGTGGGCCACGACGAAGTACGTGTCGTGGATCTGCACGTCGACCGGCGGCGAGGCGAGGATCACCCCGGTGAGGCCACCGAACAGGAAGAGCAGCAGGAATCCCACGGCGAACAGCATCGGAGTGGGAAACGTGAGCTGACCCTTCCACATGGTGCCGATCCAGTTGAAGAACTTGACCCCGGTGGGTACTGCGATCAGGTAGGACAAGCCACTGAAGAAACCGACGGTCACCGCACCGGTGGCGAACATGTGATGGGCCCATACGCCAACCGAAAGGGCGGCGATGGCCATCGTGGCGAGGACGATGCCCTTGTAGCCGAACACCGGACGCCGGGAGAAGACCGGGAGCACCTCGGTGATGATCCCGAAGAAGGGCAGCGCTGCTATGTACACCTCCGGGTGGCCGAAGAACCAGAAGAGGTGCTGCCACAGGATCGGTTCGCCGCCTTGCGTGGCATCGAAGATGTGGGCGTCGAGGTGACGGTCGGCGAACAGCATGACTGCTGCGCTGGTCAGCACGGGAAACGCTATGAGCACCAGGACGCTCGTCACGAGCATGTTCCAGGTGAACACCGGCATCCGGAACATCGACATCCCGGGGGCTCGCATGGTCGACACCGTCGTGACGATGTTCACGGCGCTCAAGACGCTGGCCGCACCGGTCAGGATGATGCCCATCAACCACAGGTCGCCCCCGATCGCCGGCGAGCGGATCGCGTTGGACAGTGGGACGTAGCCTGTCCAGCCGAAGTTGGCCGCGCCGTCGGCGGTGAGGAAGCCCGCCACCATCGTGAGCCCGCCGAACAGGAAGAACCAGTACGACAGCGCGTTGAGCCGCGGGAACGCCATCTCGTCGGCCCCGATCTGCAGGGGCACGAGGTAGTTCGCCAGTCCGAAGGCGAACGGCACGATGAACAGGTACATCATGATGCTGCCGTGCATCGTGAACACCTGGTTGTACGTGCCGGTGCTCACGAACTGCTGCCCGGGTGAGAACAGCTCCAGTCGAACGATCTCGGCCAGGGCGCCGCCGAGCAGGAAGAAAGCGAACGCCGTGACCATGTAGCTGATGCCGATCTTCTTGTGATCGGTGGTGGTGAGCCAGTCCAGTAGGCCGGTGGCGCGTCGGGGTTCGGCCGGCAGTGCCGCGGGAGCGGTCGATCGGTCGATCGTGACGGTCACTGTTGTGCCCGTCCTTGCTGGCTGCGGATCCAGGACTTGTAGTTCGCCTCGCTGACCGCCCGCACCTCGAAGTTCATGCGCCAGTGGTCGAGGCCACAGAACTCGGCGCACCGGCCCACGAACGTGCCGGGCTCGGTGACGTTCACGTTGATGCGATTGCGAACGCCGGGGATCAAGTCGCGTTTGGACAGGAACCTCGGGACCCAGAAGGAGTGGTTCACGTCGGCCGCCTTGAGGTTCAGCTGAACTGTCTGCCCCACGGGCAGCACCAGTTGGGGCCGCTTGCCTTCACTGTTCCCGGTGACGGTGACTCCCTCGCCCGGGTAGCGGAACTGCCACTGCCACTGGAACCCGACGACGTCGACAACCAGCTGGGGGCGTTTGGACACCTTGTTGGTGGAGCTCTGGGTCCGGAGGGTGAAGAAGAACAAGCCGGCGATGATCAGGATCGGGACGATCGTGTAGAAGATCTCGATAGGGATGTTCTCCGGGTTCTGGTTGGGGACGGCGTCGCTGCGTCGTCGGTACCGCACGATCGACCAGATGATGAGCGACCACACGATCACCCCCACCGTCAAGGCGGCGATCACCGTGCCCTGCCACAGGCCGAGGGTGTGACCTGCCTGGCGAGAGGCGGGTCGCGGTGCTCCGAACCTCGGGATGGCGCAACCTCCGAGTCCGATCAGGGCGATCACGGCGATCACGGCGATCAGAAGGCCGAAGCGGACGCGGGCTGCCATACCGGTCCCCTTGCTACCTCATCTGCGGGCTGCGCACCCGGTCGGCCGGACGGCTTCGTGGGGGAGGGAGTCAGCGTCCGGGCCGGTCCATGTCGCCCGGCTCGGCACTCGGCTCGGACGCGATCGGATATTCACCGGTGACCGGGTCCCAGACCCGTTTGTGGGCTGTCGTCGCCGTCTCGGCGGCAAAGTCACGGACCGCGTCGAGACGCCGGTGCCGGCCACGGGATCCGATCTTGAGCGATGCATAGGCGAGACCGCCGAGGGGGATGGGCAGCCAGAACTGAGCGAACCGGTAGGCGAGGACACCAACCGTGGCCGTGTCCTTGGTGAGGCCGAAGCCGATCAGTGTGGGGGTGAGGACGGCCTCGACCACACCGAGGCCTCCTGGCGTGATGGGGATCGCCGCCAGGACGTTGGCCAGTCCGAACGCCACTATGAGGTTCACCGGGTTGACGGTGCCGCCGAACGCCCGCAGGAAGACCCAGAGCGCGGCTGCGTCGAGCACCCAGTTGGCGGTCGCCCAGAGCACGCAGCGGCCGATCAGGCTCGGCTGATCCAGCAGGTCGAACAACCGGTTGGCCACCTGGCGCACCACTCGCGATGCGGAGTGCTCGTCGACGAACGGGATGTGACGGGCGATGGACCGGAACAGCCGTTCGGCACGGTCCGTGCCCTTCATCAACAACAGGACGAGAGCGGCCATGGCCATGATGAGGAGGAGCCCGACGATCGCCGCGGTGAAGTACAAGGGGTTGAACCCGTGGAGCGGTATGGAGATCAGCAGGGCCAGCCACAGAAGGAGGTTCAGAACGACTGCTGACCCGAGGCCGATCGTGGCCAACGTGAACGTCGCCGACGGGCCCGAGACACCTGCTTCGGTGAGCAGCCTGTAGCCGACGGTGCTTCCGGCTGCGCTGCCCCCCGGCACGAGGTTGGTGACCGCTTTGGTGGCGAGCTGGACCCTGACGAGCAGGGTGAGCGGTAGGCGGGGCTCGCGCGGCAAAGTGACCTGGGTGAGCTTCGCGTAGGCCACGAAAGCGGCGATCTCCAAGGCGACCGCTAGTGCGAGCAGCAGAGGGTTGACCCGGCGGATGAGATCAGCCGAGTCGGTTGCTCCCGCGATGCGCGGCAACACCAGGTAGTTGAACATCAGCAGGAAGATGACGATGAAGATCGTCCGACGCGCCGCCGATCTGGCCCGGGACCGACGGCGTCTCATGTGACCACCGGCGATCCGGTCCGCTGCTTTCGTTCGATCTCCCCATTCTTCCCAGATGGACGGGCGGACATCGCGCTTTGGCGCCTCTGAGCAACCCGGGCCTGTCACCAGCCACCGGTAAACTGCACCCGATGTCCGCCGCTGTGCCTTCCGACGACCTGCTCGTCGGACTGAACCCGGTACAGCAGGAAGCGGTGACCCACACCGATGGGCCGCTGCTCATCGTGGCCGGCGCGGGCTCGGGCAAGACCCGCGTGCTCACCCATCGCATCGCGCACCTGATCAACCATGAGGGCATCTCGCCGTTCGAGCTGCTCGCCATCACGTTCACCAACAAGGCAGCCGGCGAGATGAAGCACCGGGTCGCTTCACTGGTCGGCCCGGTGGCCGAGAAGATGTGGGTCTCCACCTTCCACTCGGCGTGCGTGCGGATGCTCCGGCGCGATGCGGGACGGTTGGGCTACCCGTCTTCGTTCACGATCTATGACCAGGCCGATGCGGTCCGCCTCACCGGTTACGTGCTGCGGGACCTCAACGTCGACACCAAGCGGTTCCCCCCTCGTTCGGTCCACGCCACGATCAGCGCCGCGAAGAACGAGAACATCGGTGTCGAGGCGTACGCGGAGCGAGCCAAGGTGATCTTCGAGCGCCGGATCGCCGACGTGTACCGCGAGTACCAGAGCCGCCTGCTCAAGTCCGGTGCCATGGACTTCGACGACCTGCTGCTCATGGCGGTGCGCCTCCTACGCGATCACCCGGATGTGCTGGCGCACTACCGACGTCGTTTCCGTCATGTCCTCGTCGACGAGTACCAGGACACGAACGCGGTGCAGAACGAGCTCGTGGTCATGCTCGGTTCGGAACATCGAAACGTCTGCGTCGTCGGCGACGGTGATCAGTCTGTGTATGCCTTCCGCGGTGCAGACGTCCGCAACATCCTCGACTTCGAGCATGCGTTTCCGGATGCCACGGTGATCGTGCTCGAGCAGAACTACCGATCCACCCAGACCATCCTCAACGCCGCGAACGCGGTCATCGCCAACAACCTCAGCCGCAAACCCAAGGAGCTGTGGACCGACGAGGGAGATGGCCACGCCATAATCCGGTACCACGCCGATGACGAGACC
>JBBSGQ010000123.1:0-9259 GCA_038253965.1 Acidimicrobiales bacterium
CCGGCGTTTGATGACGCAGCGGTCCGGGCAATCCGAGTGAGGGCCCGGATTGCCGAGGGCGGGGGCCACGGGGCTGTTGAGTCGATGGCAACTGGCGCGCGGCGCTGCCGCGAGTGGGCTCCGTTGCGTTGCCGGATCGGCTGGCGCGGGTCTGCATCGGCTGGGGAGGTCGTGGTCTCAAATCGCTGGCGCGAGTTCGTCGAAAGCAGCAGCGACGGTTAGTCCCGGGAGGGCATCAACGCCGAGTTCGTAGTGACCTCGTCGGAGATTCTGCATGAACGCGTGTCCGCGGATGATCACGCTGGCGGTGCGATCACGTTGCAGTCCGCGCATTGGGCGGAGCCGTGCCTTGAGTCGACCATGGTCGGCTTCAACTCGGTTGTTCGCGTACTGGGTGGTGTCGTGGTGCACGGCAGGCAGGAGCTCGACGATGGTGCGAGCCAACGCCGGGGACCGATCCGTGGTCACCTCGACGGGTTCGCCGTGGGCCCTGATCGCCGTCGAGAAGAACCGGGTCGCGGCCTTCACGTCGCGCTTGGTCGAGACGTACACGTCGATGACCTGCCCGTGCTGTTCAACCGCGCGGTAGACGTACCGCCAGGTCCCGGTGACCTTCACGTAGGTCTCATCCACGAACCACCGGCCACCGACCGCGTGGCGGCACGGTCGGGCCGCATCCACGATCAGCGGTGTGAAGCGCTGCACCCATCGGTACAAGGTGACATGGTCGACCTCTATCCCACGTTCGGCCAGCAGCTCCTCGAGATCGCGGTAGGAGAGCCCGTACCGGAGGTACCAGCGCACCGCGAGCAGGATCACCTCCGGCGGGAACCGGAACCCTGTGAACGACCCCGACCCGGTCTTGATCGGTGGGCAGGACCGGCGGCGCTTCATCCCAACAGCCTCGCCGCGCCCGACGCGCACGCTCAACGCAACGGAGCCCACCGGTGTGGTCAAGTTGTTGATGCCTTCGGTGCGGAAGACCTCGTCGAGGGCGTCTGTGAACTGGCTGCCCCGGTCGCGCACCAACGCCTTGCATGCGGCGAGCGCGTCGCCGTGGCGGAGGAACAGGTTGCGTGCGGCCTGGGTGGCCCAGTTGCCGGTCCGATGGGCTGTGATCCCGGGGTAGAACACCCGTCTGGTCGGGATATCGATGAAGAACAGGAGGTAGAACCGGCGCAACGTCACCGAGTCGACGCACGCGAAGTCACACGCCACGGCGGCCTGTGACTTGAGGAACTGCGACTACGTCACCGCTGAACGCTGAGGGGCCGGGTGGATGTGATGATTCTTGAGGATCTGCCAGACGGTCGACGCCCCGACCCGATATCCAAGGCCGGTGAGCTCGCCGTGGATTCGCCGGTATCCCCACGTTGGATTCTCGGCGGCCATCGCCGACGTGAGCCGTCGAGCGGCCACCGGCGTGGACGGTCTCCCAGGGCGCCGCGGCCGATGGGTCCAGTGCCGTGCGACTCGGCGTCGATGCCATCGAAGCAACGTCTCGGGTGTCACGATCCAGCCCTGACGAAGCCGCCACGGTAACGCCTGTGCGATCGCTGCGAGCAGGACCCCAAGTTGGTGCCGCAACACGATGATCTCCAGATCCTTCGAGTGACCGGCACGCACGGCGAGCCCGACAAGTCCGATCATGAGGCGATACAACGTGCGACACATGAGTTGATCGTCGGACCGCGTATCAGCAGGTCAACCTCCACGACCGAGTTTCCGGCACCCACACGGCCGCCCGAAACGATACTTTTTGTACGGTGAAGCGCTCGGGTGACGCCAACGCACGTGCTCGCGCGGCGACCGCGAACCGCCGGTCATCACGCTCCGCGCGAAGCTTGGATGTGGTTGCAGCGGACGCGTGTACCAACCATGTACCAAGCCATCGGTAAACAGCGGGGTGTAGCGGTGTCTAACGGGCAGTCGAAAACTTGCGCCGACAGGCACTGTTGCATTGGCTGATCTCGTGACGGGCGGCGACGGTGTCGGGATGAAGGGTCGCCTATCCGGTGTGCCGATCGAGACCGAAGCATCGTCGTTCGCGGGCTTGCGGTTCCCGCCTGCGGTGATCGTGCTCGCGGTGCGGTGGTACCTGCGGTTCGGGTTGTCGTACCGGGATCTCGAGGAGCTACTCGGCTGAGCGCGGCGTCGAGGTCGACCACGTCACGCTGTTGCGCTGGGTGCACCGGTTCACGCCGCTGCTGATCGGCGCCCGGCCGTGCCGGCACGCGGTCGGGGACCGCTGGTTCGTCGATGAGACCTATGTCGCGGTCGCTAGCCGTTGGCGGTATGTGTACCGCGCGGTCGACCACAACGGCCAGGTCATCGACGTCTTCGTGTCACCACGACGCGACACCGGCGGCACGACGGTTCTTCCGGCCGGCGCTCAGCGATCACGGTGAACCGGCCGAGGTCGTCACCGACAAGGCACCGGCGCTCGGCGCGCCATCGACGAACTCGCACCGGCGGCGTTTCACGACACCGACCAGTACGCCAACCGGGTCGAAGCCGACCACGGCCGATTGCAGGCGCGACTCCGCTGCGTGGGCTGAAACGCGACCGCACTGCCACAGTGATCATCCGCGGACACCCCCTCATCCAGAACCTGCGACGGCATCACAACGAATTCGGTACCCCAGCCCGGCCAGGGCTCCACCCTGCAGCCGCGTTCCATGAGCTCACATCGGCGCTCCAATCGGATCTCGCTCGCCCGCACTGCGACCCGACGCAGCTCAGTCCAGACCAATGCAACAGAGCCGCCTCGGCGAGCCCGATACCGTCGCTCATCGTCAGGGGTCTCCTCGTCGTCGCAGCCTTCGGCGGGTTGCAACGGTTGGGGATCACCGCGGTGGGGAGTTGGCCAGATCGGGTTGTCGGCCAGCAACCGACGCAACGCTGGACGTCGCCGCTATGGATACGCCTCGTCAACAGCGATCGCCAACGGTTCTTCGGTGTCGATGATCCCGTCGCTGATCAGGTGTTCGAGGCGAATACTCGGTCCCACAACACCTGACGGCTGTGAGCCATAGCCTCACGTACCTCGGGCCAACTCTGCGCGTTCTCGGCGGCGCCGAGGGCCTGGCTGATCTCGGACCACGAGCGGCCGGCGTCTCGTGCTCGGCGGATTGACTCGGCCAACGCCTTGTCGAGAGCGACCGAAGCCCGACAGCATTCGGCCAGGCCGGCGTCAGGATCGTTCCAATCGCCATGGGTCCTGATCCGCAGCCGCCGGCCACGTCCGGCCAAGCGAAGCCTGTTCGCACCCACGCCTCAGGAGCCTTGCGTCGCCGAGATGCGGTGCCCGACGGGCAACACCCACCGGAACAGGCTGAGACCCGGCCGCTTGCACCAACAGGTCTCATCGCACTCGCACTGCGCGGCGCCCATCGCTTCGACAAAACGGCCGATCACTGCAAAGAGCAGATAGATCGCGGCCACTCGTCCCAGGATCCTGGTCATTGGTGAACCTCCTCCACAGACTCCCGCCAGTCTGCTCTCGCTGAGGGCGTCAGGCTGAGCGGGCGCTGGACTAGCCGAACACGCCGAGAAGAACACCGGCTGGTGACCGCACCACCGGAGCAACCGGTTCCCATCGAGTTCAGAACGGCGACTCGAGCGGACCGGTTAGCGGATGATCCGGCATCCTTGGTCAACCGGTAGGGTAAGAGTCCCGCGTCGTTGTGTCGCAACCGTGGTTACAACAACCTACGGTTCCGATGTGGCCAACTCGCAGTGGGTGCTCCTCGCCTACCGGATCCACGGGAGCCGTCGGCGCCGCGGGCGACGTTGTGGCGCAAGCTCCGCCGGCTCGGCACAGTGCAGGTGGTCGACGGGCTGGTCGCGCTGCCTGTGAATGCGGAGACGACCGAGGCGTTCGGCTGGTTGGCCGACGAGGTCATCGAGGCGGGAGGGGAGGCGTGGACGTGGACGGCGGTCGGGTCGAAGCAGCAGGACCGGGCGCTGCGTCAGCAGCTCAAGCAAGCGGTTGTCGAGGAGTACGTGGCATTGACCGCCGAGGCGAAGCGTGCGCTCGACAGTCCGCAGCGGCGGACGGGCGAGCGTCTTCGTCGCATGCTGCGCGAGGTCGAGCGGCGTGACTTCGTCGCACCGAAGGAACGCGACGAGGCCCGCCGTGCCGTACAACGTCTCGTAGAGACGTTCGGCGCGGTCACACCGGAGACCGTGCGGTGAACTGGGCGACCCGTCCTGGGTGTCACGTCGACCGTGCTGCCTGTGCGTGGTTGCTCCGCCGGTTCATCGACGCGGACGCGACGTTCGTGTTCGTGGAGGACACCGACGACCTCCCTCCGGGCGCCACGCCATTCGACATGCGAGGTGTCGAGCTATCGCATCACAACGGCGACTGCAGCTTCGAAACGATCCTCCATCACTTCGGACTCGAGGATCCTGTGCTGTGGGACGTGGCGCAAGTCGTCCACGAAGCTGACCTTGCCGACAATCGTTTCGACGAACCTGCCGCTGCGGGGCTCGACGCCATCTGCCGTGGCCTGACCCATGTGGTCGATGACGACCGCGTCCTGGAGGTGAGCGCGATCATCTTCGACGGCTTGTACGAGCAACGCCGCCGTACGCTGCTGAGTGGTGCCAGTTGACCGGAGACGCCCGGCGCATCGTCGCCGCTCAAGCGGCTCGGGCCTTCGCGTACGGGCTCGGAGCGGTGCTGCTGGGGGCGACGCTCGACGAGCGCCGCTTCAGCTCACTGGAGGTCGGCGTGGTCCTCGCCGCGGTGCTCACCGGCACGGTCATCGCATCGCTATTCGTCGGGCGGCACGCCGACCGCATCGGCCGCCGCCGCTGCTACGTGACCCTCTACGTCGTCCTCGCGGTCTCCGGCATCGTGTTCGCGTACAGCGGATCGGCGTGGCTCCTCATCGCGGTCGGTTTGTGCGGTGCACTGTCGACCGAAGTCATCGAGTCGGGCCCGTTCACCACACTGGAACAAGCGATGCTCGCCGGCCAATTCGAGCATCGTCGACTGGCGCGAGGGTTCAGCGTCTACAACGCGGTCGCCGCGGCCGGCGGATCACTCGGCGCCCTCGCGGCGGCCGGTATCGGCCCGCTGCGCAACGCCTGGCCCGACCCGCCCGAGCAACAACGGTTCTTTCTGCTCCTCGTGCCGGCCGCGCTGGTCGGCGTGGCCCTGGCGCGACGCCTCAGCGCGGCGGTGGAGCGACCGCCGCCCGTTGACCCGACGCCCGCTCGAGCGCTGCGCGAATCACGTTCGGTTGTTCTCCGCCTCGCGGCGCTCTTCAGCCTCGACTCCTTCGCCGGCGGCTTCACCGTCCAGGCATTCGTGGCGTTCTGGTTGGCGCAACGCTTCGACGCGTCGCTCGGGGTGATCGGAGTCACGTTCTTCGCCTTCGGCGTGTTGCAAACCGCGTCGTTCGTGTCGTCGGGTCGCCTGGCTGAGCGGTTCGGCATGTTGCCCACCATGGTGTTCACCCACCTGCCGTCCAACCTCGTACTCATCGCGGTCGCGTTCGCTCCCAACCTCGCCGTCGCCATCGCACTGTTGCTGGTGCGGGTCCTGCTCTCGCAGATGGACGTGTCTCCCCGTCAGGCTTATGTGATGGCCCTCGTCGACCCGGCCGAGCAGACCGCGGCCGCGTCGGTGACCAACACCGCCCGCTACCTGACGCGGCCGGCGGGACCGGTGCTGGCCAGCGCCGCGCAATCGCTCGCGCTCGGGTTCCCGTTCGTGATCGCCGGCACCCTCAAGAGCGTCTACGACATCGCGCTCTGGCGCTGGTTCCGACGCGTCCCGCTCCCGGATCAGGAGGTGTCGGTGTGATCGTCTGCTGGCGAACCGTCTCCGTCCCCGCCCACGAGCGCGACCGCTACCTCCAGTGGACCGCCGACGGCCGCACCGTGCGCGAAACCCACGGAATCCTCGCCGAATGGGCCCTCGAACCGTCCGACGGCAACGACGACACGGTCGTGGTGACCGTCTGGCCCTCCCACGAGGCCTTTGACGCCTGGATCGCCACCCCCGAACGCGACGCGCTCACCGCGTCTGACGTTCACCAGGTCGTCGACTACCGGCCCATCACTCGCTACGACGTCGTCGGCGGCTACACGACGTCGACACGCCCGGCGCCGAGTACGACCACCGGGGCAACAAGTGCACCTTCGAGGTGCTCATCGACGACTACCAGCTCGACGGTGACCCGGCGCTGATGCGACTCGCCCGCATCGTCCATGCGGCGGACATTGAATCCGAGATCGGCACCGACCCGTTCGCACCCGCGCTTCTCGCGCTCGCCTTCGGCGGGCTCGACGTCGAACCCAACGACCACCGGCTCCTGAATCGGGCCTCGTTCGTCTACGACGCGCTATACGCCTGGTGCGCCCAGCAAATCGCGGCCGGTGCGGCATGACCGGACCGCTCGGCTACGACCAGCTCCGCGGCGAGACCGTGATGCAGGTCGCCAAACTCATGGCCGCTGCCGCCATCACCGCGCCCAAGTCGGGCGGGCAACTGTTTCTCGCCGGCAAGCACAACTTCATCGAGACTGTCATCGTCGACGACCCCGACACCCTCACCCACCTCTCCGCATGGATGCGAGCACGGGGCAAGGAACGCCGAGAAGCGATCTGGTTCCGCGACGCCGACGTTGCCGACGCCATCGACGCCGTTCTCTTCGTCGGCCTCGTCGACTGGTATCCACCCAACTACGACTGCGGCGCCTGCGGCTACGCCACCTGCGCCGAGTTCCTCCACGCCACCAAAGCCCTTCGCGACGAGTCCGCCGAACTTGAGTTCGCCGGACCCACGTGAAACCTGCGCGACATCGACCTCGGCATCGCCGTGGGCTCCGCCGCCAAGACCGCCGCAATCCATTCCATCGACTGCCGCTGCCAGACCCGCATCACGGTTGCCGCCCGCAAGAACGGGATCATCCAAGCCGACGTCGCCGTCGCGCTCTCCCTCTCGCTGACCGCAAAGGCGGTCGGGTTCGATCGCAAGATTGGCGAGATCGACGTCGACACCCTCCACTATCCGTCCACCGGCACCCTCCCCGTCGGCGTCGAGGGAGGCGAACGCTACGGCGGCGCCCGCAACCGGCAACAGCCACGGCGGCCGATCGCCGAAACCGACACGCAGTGATCGACTGGCCCCAGATCTTCTACGGCGCCGCCCTCACCGCCGTGCTCGCCGCCGTCGTCCTCATCTTCATCCGACGCGAACGAACGCCGGTCGTGGTCATATCGGTGCTCGTCGCCGCGCTGCTCGGGCCGATGGCGTGGAACACGATCCTCCACCGCGCCGTCGCCGACACCGACGGATTCTTCGTCGACATCCCCTTCAAACCGTTCCCGGTCAGTTGGCAGGACACCGGCTCTGGCGTGTTCACCCTCGCCGCCGCCTCGCTCCTCTTGGGCATTTCGCTTCGACAGGAGAAGGCGGGGCGCGTCCTCAGCGTTGCCTTGACCGTCGCAGCCATCGCGTTCCTCGTCGACATCTACCTGTACTGACGCATTCGTCGTGCGGCCCACCTGGGCGCGCCCAGCGAAGCGGCGCGCCCTCGCTGCGATCGTTCCGCAACGTCGGCGAGTATCGGTCCACCGATCGAAGTGAAGACAGGCCGTCGGTGCCGCCTCGGTCGGCTCCCCCGACGCTCCCGTTCCACCGGGTGACATAACGCTCGTGGAGCCCGCCGAGCCTGGGCGTCAACAACGGCGACCGCTTTGTGGAGCACCACGGTCGTCGTGTTCTACCGATCGTTCCACCGGATCTCGACAGTCGGGATCACCAGGAGGAGGAACGAAATGAACGGCTACATCGCACAACGGCGTGGACGGTTCTACGCCGTCATCTACGAGGGCCTCGTCACCGGCAAGGAACGGCGGACCTGGCATCCCGCCGGCACCGATCGGGCAGCCGCGGAACGCCTCGCCGCAGCCTGGCGGCCGAGGAGCAAGGGCGAGGCGGCGCGGCGCGGTCGCTCACCTTCGGCGCCTACCTGACCGGGCAGTGGCTGCCGGGCAAGAAGCTCCAGCT
This sequence comes from Acidimicrobiales bacterium, assembly GCA_038253965.1. Lineage (GTDB taxonomy): Bacteria > Actinomycetota > Acidimicrobiia > Acidimicrobiales > Iamiaceae > JBBSGQ01. The sequence continues at coordinate 8,030 of JBBSGQ010000123.1, forward strand.
CGCCGCCAGCACCTACCGCAGCTACGAGCGCAACGTGGACCTGCACGTCCGCCCGGCCCTCTGGCGCATCGGGTTGCGGAGGCTCCGCCACCACCACATCGAAGCCCGCTACGACCAGCTCCTCACCCCGAACGCCGAGCGGCCGGCGCTGTCGCCCAAGACGGCACTGTTGCATTGGCTGATCTTGTGACCGGCGGCGACGGTGTCGGGATGAAGCGTCGCCGATCCCGTTGCGCATGAAGTGCACGCGGCAGCGCTGCCAGGCGGCTCCGACGAACACCGCTGCGATGGCGTGCTTCAAGCCGAGGTGGTGATCGGAGATGACCAGCTGTACGCCGGTGAGGCCACGAGCACGCAGCCCCTTCAAGAAGGCGGTCCAGAAGGCGCCGCCTTCGCTGTCGCCCACGTCGACGCCCAGCACTTCAACCGGTGGCGATCACCACCGCCCGCGACACCACGCGGCTGCTGACGCGGCCCTTGATGTAGGTCGCGTCCAGGAACACGTACACGAACTCGGCGTGATCCAAGGGCCGGTCACGGAAGGCTTCGAGGTCACGGTCGAGCTCGCTGCAGATGCGGCTCACCTCGCTCTTGGAGATCCCGCTGGCGACACCAAGCGCCTTGACCAGGTCGTCAACCTTGCGGGTCGACACACCGTGCACATACGCCTCAATCACCACCGCGAACAACGCCCGGTCGATCCGGCGTCGCCGCTTCGATCAGCGACGGGAAGAACGAACCGGCGCGCAGCTTGGGATCTCCAGCTCGACATCGCCAGCTGCGGTCGACAACAGCCGCGGGCGATGCCCGTTGCGCTGCGCGGTCCGGGTGTCGGTCCGCTCGTGCGGACCGGCGCCGATGACGCAGTCGCTTCCACCTCGATCAGCTGCTGCAAGATCCACTCGAGGCTCGCGCGGATCGTGTCGGTCACCTCGCCGGCCTTGAGCGCGACGAGCAGTTCGGACAGGTCAGAATCGGTGAGGGTCACCGGCATGTCTCCTTCATCGTGATCCGGGCAAGGAACACGTCAAAGATCACGCCGGTGGCCCACCCAAATGGTGGACCCTCACCCACCTACACCACGCCTAGTGAATCGCCCTGGGTTCGTTGGAGGCTCCAGACCTTGGAAACGAGGATGGAGTCATGGGAGACGAACGGACACCGGGGAGGCCGACGACGCGTCGGTACACGCCCGAGGAGAAGGCCCGGGCGGTGCGGCTGGTTCGCCAG
>JBBSGQ010000124.1:0-9219 GCA_038253965.1 Acidimicrobiales bacterium
AGAGAAGCGGAGCGTCGCGGTAGTACCGCTCGACGTGCCCGTCGGTGGAGTAGCCGTAGGCACCGTGGATGCGGACAGCCTCGATCGCGTTCTCGAGGGCAGCCTCGGTGGCGACCAGCTTGGCCATGCCCGCCTCGAGGTCGCACCGACGCCCGGCGTCGAACGCCGCAGCGGCCTCACGCACGAGCAGGCGGGACGACGCGACCCGGCACGCCATATCGGCCAGCTTCAACTGGATGGCCTGGTGCTGGCCGATCGGCTTCCCCATCGTCTGTCGCTCGGTGCTGTACCGCAGGGATGCCTGCAACGCGGCGTTGGCCAGGCCGACACCCCGAGCTGCGACATTGATCCGGCCGAGCTCGAGGCCACCCTGGGCCTGGGCGAACCCCTGGCCTTCCGTGGCTCCCAGCAGCCGGTCAGCGGGGACGAACACCTCGCCGAAGAAGACCTCGACGGTGTCGACCCCTTTGTATCCGATCTTCCCGAGCTTGCGTCCGATCTGGTACCCGTCGTCCACCTTCTTCACCAGCAGCATCGACATGCCGGTGTGGCGGGGAGTCGCCTGGATGTCGGTCTTGACCAGGAGCGCCAGGCAGTTGCCTTCACCGCCGTTGGTGATCCACGTCTTGTTGCCGGTCACGAGATAGTCATCGCCATGGCGCCGGGCCACCGTGCGGATGGCCTGCAGGTCCGTCCCGCAATCGGGCTCGGTCAGCGCAAGACCACCGCGGAGATCGCCGGCGGCCAGCGACGGGAGGAACGCATCGCGTTGGGCCGGCGTACCGAAGCGATTGACGAGGTGGGCCATCATCAGGTGCGAGTTCAAGACCCCGGTGAGCGACATCCACACCTCGGAGATCATGCTGACGATCTCTGCGTAGGGACCAGCGCCCAAACCGAGCCCGCCGTACTGGCGGGGGATCGTCGCTCCGAACAACCCGAACTCGCGCATCTGCTCGACCATCTCGGTCGGATAACGATCGGCGTGCTCAAACTCGAGCACGTAGGGCCGCACGTCGTTGTCGAGCCATTTGACGAGGGTTGGCCGGAACTCGGCCAGGTCGTCGTCGCCCTCGGGTCCAGCGACCACGTCAGGCCGCCTCGAACAGCGATGCGAAGCCCATCCCGCCGCCGACGCACATGGTCACGATCCCGTAACGACCACCCCTGCGTCGCAGCTCGCGGAGCAGCTGTCCGGTGCACCGGGAACCGGTCATGCCGAATGGATGGCCCACCGCGATGGCGCCGCCGTTCACGTTGAGCTTGTCGATAGGGATGTCGAGCGCGCGCTGGCAGGCGAGAACCTGGGACGCGAACGCCTCGTTGAGCTCGACGAGGTCGATGTCGTCGATGGTGAGGTCGAATCGGCGAAGCAGCTTAGGGACCGCGTTGATGGGTCCGATGCCCATCTCGGACGGTTCGCAACCCACTGATACGGAGCCGAGGTACGCGCCGAGCGGCTTCAGCCCGGAGGTGCTGGCGTATTCCTCCGACGCGAGCAGGGTGGCGGATGCGCCGTCGGTGAGCTGGGAGCTGTTGCCAGCGGTCACGGTGCCCGTGTCGGTGAACGACGGCGGCAGCTTGGCCAGCCCTTCGAGCGTCGTCTGCGGCCGGTTCGCCTCGTCCTGTTCGATCACGTGCTCCTCGGCCACCTGCTCGTCACCTTCGCCGGCCACGAGTCGTCTGACCTTCATCGGGACGATCTCGTCGTCGAGCAGCCCGTTGGTCTGCGCAGCCGCGACGCGTTGCTGGCTCAGAAGGGCATAGGCGTCCTGGTCCTCTCGTGACACGCCGTAGCGGTCCGCGACGTTCTCGGCGGTGATGCCCATCGACATGTAGAGACCGGGGAAGCGTTCGTTGGCCACCCGGTTCTTCACGCGAGCCTTGTTGTAGTTGCCGTCACGGATCATGGTGATGGTCTCGACGCCGGCCCCGATGGCGACGTCGGCCCCAGCCTGGATCTCGGAGGCCGCCAACGCGATGGCTTGGGAGCCCGAGGAGCAGAAGCGGTTCACGGTGACCGCTGACGAGGTGACCGGGAGACCGGCCAGCAGGGATGCGACACGGGAGATGTTGTTGCCCTGCGGACCTTCCGGGAACGCGCAGCCTGTCGCCACATCCTCCACCGCGCCCGGGTCGACACCCGAGCGCTCCAGCACCGCGCGCATGACGAACGCGAGCTGGTCGTCGGGACGCGTGTCGTTCAGGGATCCTCGGAACGCCTTGCACATCCCGAGTCGTGCACTGTCAACGACCACTGCTCTTCTCATAGCAATCTCCAATCAGGGTTTCGACATTGAGCCGGTGGTTCGGCGTCGGGTCAACGGTCACTTGATCACTCCGGACTCGGCCAGCGCGTCGAGGTTCGAATCACTCAGGCCGAGCCAGTCCATGAGCACGTCTCGGGTGTGTTCGCCGAGCCGGGGAGCACCCGCCGGTACCGGCATCGGCTCACCCACGAAACGGGGGAACGGTGCTTGCTGGCGCACCGGGCCTACCACCGGGTCGGCCACGGTGACGAGATCACCGCGTGCGGCCATGTGCGGGTCGGAGCAGATGTCGGCGGCCGTGTACGCCGTCGCGACCGGCACGTCGTGAGTGATGGCGCGGATCTCGACCTCGGCCGCAGGCAATGAAGACGTCCAAGCCGCAACGATGCCGTTGATCTCATCCGAACGCGCTGCCCGATCGGCGAGCCGAGCGAACCGGGGATCAGAGACGAGGTCGGGCCTGTCCATCGCCGCGCACAACCGTGCGTAGTTCACGTCGCTGCCGGCCACCAGACATACATAGCGGCCGTCAGCGGTGGGGTAGTTGTCGAGCGGAGCGGAGTTGGCCAGCCGGTTGCCTTCGCGCTCGCGCACGGTGCCAGCCTTGTCGTACATGGCGAGCGTCCACTCGAGGATTCGGAGGACCGAGCCGTAAAGGGCGGCGTCGATCACTGCACCGCGACCGTTGGGCGGTCGCCCGGCGTCGCGCCGGTACAGCGCAGCCACTGCCGCTTGCGCGGAGAACACGCCAGTGAGGTAGTCGCTCGTGGTCACACCGGGTCTGACGGGAGGCCGGTCCGGATAACCGGTGAGGTTCAGCAGCCCTCCGTAGCCGATACCCAGGCGGTCCAGGCCGGGTCGGGCGGAGTACGGCCCGTCCTGGCCGAAGGCCGATATGCGCACGACCACGAGGCGCGGGTCGAGCTCTGCCGGCCCCAAGCCCCAACGCTCGAGCGTGCCCGGCCGGAAGTTCTCACACAGCACGTCGGCCTCAGCCGCGAGCCGGCGCATCACCTCCCGACCCTCCGGCGTGCGCAGATCGAGGGTGACGCTCTTTCGGCCCCTCCCCTCCACCGCCCAGAACAACGAATACCCGTCGACGAACGGCCCGATCTCCCGCATGAAGTCACCGGTGCCGGGTTGTTCGATCTTGACCACCTCGGCGCCCTGCTCACCGAGGAGACCCGCGCAGAACGGTGCGGCGATGCGGGTGCCGAGATCCAGGACCTTCAAACCCGCGAGCGGCCCGGTCACCGGTGCAGCCTCACGTGGAGCTCATGACCCGGCCTCGGGAGTGGCCGCGCCTCGCTGCTCGCGCTTCACGTGATCCATGCCGCCCGCCGCACGCTCCTGCATGAGGCCTTTCGCCGAGTCGGTGTTGGACACGAACTGGTGGACCATGAAGTGGTACTTCCAAGAGTCGCGTTGGCCCATGCGATCGACAGTGGCATTGATCGTGTCCTTCACCGCGCGAGCGGTGATCGGCGGTACCAGTGCCACCTGCTCGGCCATGTCGCGCGCCGCAGCATCGAGCTCGGCGGCGGGCACAACCCGGTTCACGAGGCCGAACCGCTCAGCCTGCTCGGCCGTCAGCGTCTCGGCACACAGCAGGAACTCCTTCGCCTTGCGGGGTCCCAGCTCCCACGGTTCGATCAGCAGCTCGACCCCCACGCCTGACATCCGCAACACCGGGTTGGAGAACCGGGCATCGTCTGCTGCGACGATCAGGTCGAACATCGCTGCGAGCATCAGTCCCGCGGCGGAGCAGACGCCGTGCACCGCGGCGATGGTCGGCTTCGGGAAGTCCCTGATGCGCACGCAGCGATCGAAGTACATCACCTGCTCGTGATGGAGCTTGCCTTCGGCTGTCGCGCGCATCGCAGCCCACGGCTCGGTCGCTTCGAACAGCTCCTTCAGGTCGTGACCGGCGCAGAAGTGCCTGCCTTCTGCCCCGAGCACCACCACCCGCACGTCGTCGTCGGCCTCGGCCAGGTCGAAGGCGGCGTCGAGCTCGTCGATCATCGCCGCGTTCAATGCGTTGGCCGCCTCGGGCCGGCGCAGCGTGATGGTGGCAACGGCATCCTGCACCGAGTACGCCACGGTGCGAAAGGACGGCCGGTCCGCGCTCATGCCGTAGCCGGCGCCGGCTCGCGAGGAAGGCCGAGCACACGCTCGCCGATGATGTTGCGCTGGATCTCGTTCGTCCCGGCGAAGATCGAGGCAGCCTGGTAGTAGAGCCAAGACCGTTGCCACTCCCCCTCTGCCGGGTTGTCGTCGGCGCCACGAGCGAGCGGCGCGCTCGGGCCCAACACGTCGAGGGCCAAGCGGTGCAGGCGCTGGCTCATCTCCGACCAGTACAGCTTCAGGGTGGAACCTTCCGGCCCGAGCGGAAGGCCCGCTTGCAACCGCGAGAGCGATCGCCAGTTGTGGAGCTGGAAAAGGCGAACCTCGACGTAGGCCTCGGCCAGGCGCTGGGCGGCGCGGTGATCGTCGAAGCGGCCGCGGGTCGCAGCGAGCTGCAGCAGCTCCTCGAGGTGCTGGGTGTGGATCACGAGCTGACGCGGGTTGGTGCCGCGCTCAGAGGTAAGGGTGGACGACGACACCCGCCAGCCGTCGTTCACTGCGCCGATGACGTCGGCGTCCGGCACGAACACATCGGTGAGGAACACCTCGTTGAAGTCGGACTCACCGGTGATCTGGCGGAGTGGTCGCACCTCCATGCCGGTCGCCCGCATGTCGACGGCGAGTGCTGTGATGCCGGCCTGCTTTCGCACCGTCGGGTCCGTGCGAGCGAGCACCAACCCCCAGTCGGCGAACTGCGCGTACGAGGTCCACACCTTCTGGCCGTTGAGCACCCAGCCGCCATCGACCCGCTCGGCACGAGTCGACAGTGACGCGAGGTCACTGCCCGCGCCCGGCTCGCTGAACAACTGGCAGAACAGGATCGACGCGTCGAGGATCGGCCTGAGCCACCGCTCCTTCTGCTCGTCATCGCCGTGGGCGAGCAGCGTGGGTCCTACCAGGTTGATGCCGATGCGCCCGACCAGCTCAGGGGCCCGAGCCCGCGCCAGTTCCTCCTGCACCACGTAGTGCATCAACGGACCGGCAGCGCGACCGCCGTGCTCGACCGGCCAGGTGACACCGACCCAGCAACCGGCGGCAAGTTGCTGCTGCCAGTCGCGACCGAAGCTGACCTCCTCGTCGAGCGAGTCGAAACGAGGTGGGAGGCCGGTGCCGTAGGCCCAGGGCAGATGCTCGCGGAGCCAGGCTCGACACTCGGCGCGGAGCGCCTCCTGTTCGGGGGTGGGGCTGAGGTCCACGATCGGCCATCGTAGGTGACACCGGCGTCAGGTACGCTCGCTCGCCGAATGGACTTCGAGCTGTCCGCCGACCAGCAAGCGATGCGCGAAGCAGCCCGCGATCTGCTCTCCAGGCGGGGGGCGCCTGCGCTGGCCCGAGGGGCGATGGAGCGTAGCGGAGCGCCCGACGCTGGTCTGTGGTCGGCAATGGTCGATCAGGGGTGGTGCGGGATCACGGTGCCCGAGGCCGACGGCGGGGTTGGCCTCGGGTGGGTGGAGGCGGCGGTCTTGTTGGAGGAGGTCGGGGCGCACGTGGCCCCGACGCCGATCCTCGGTCAGCTCGTCGCGCTCGAGTTCCTCGTCGGGACGAAGTGGGCGCCGGGCCTGATGAACGGGACGCAAGTGGCTGCGGTCGCGCCGCGGCTGGGCGAGCCGACTGTCTACGCGCCGTCTGCCGACGTGGTGGTGGTGCCCGAGGGCGACCGCCTCGTGGCCATCGACCTCGAGGGTCACCGCCCCCGGCCCGAACCGGCGATGGACCTCACCCGTACGCTCGGTTGGCTACGCGCCGACACCCTCGCCGAGGCGCCCCGCCTCGACGTCGGCGGGGCTGCCGAGCAGGAACGCCTCACCGATCTGGCAGCTGTCGCGTACAGCTCCGAGCTGCTGGGCATCGGCCAGCGCAGCCTCGATCTGTCGGTCGCGTACGCGCGGGAGCGAGTGCAGTTCGGTCGGCCCATCGGCAGCTTCCAAGCGGTGAAGCATCGCTGCGCCGACATGCTCGTCGACGTCGAGGGCATGCGGTCTGCCGTCTACTGGGCGGCCTGGTGCGTGGCGGTCAGGCATGAGGACGCCTCGGTGGCCGCGTCGACTGCCAAGTGCTGGTGCAGTGACGCCGCCAGCCGCGTGACCTCCTCCGCCCTGCAGGTGCATGGCGGCATCGGCTTCACCTGGGAGCACGACATCCATCTCTACCTGAAGCGGGCCCAGCTCGACGGACTCTCGTTCGGCGACGCGACAGCTCATCGAACCCGGCTCGCCAAGCTGCTGCGGCAGAGGATCGAGGCCGGCGACTCGGTCATCTGAGCTAGTGCTGCCTCCGGCATCCGTTGCATGCTCGACGCGGAGGTTCGATCAAGGTCCGGCCGCCTCTCGTGGCGCATCTGCGGTGCGCACCTGCGGTGCAGAGCAGGTCGGCCAGCTCGCCGATGCGAGACAGCTCGCGTTGCCGATCGAGCCCGTAGATCGCCGCGAGCATGCGGTAGGACTGTCGTGGCGTCAGTTCGAACCACAGCAGCGACCGCTGCCCGAAAAGTGTTCCGGTGCGTGCAGCCAGCCGGCGGCGATCCAGCCACGGCACCACACCGAGCACCGTGGCCTCGCCGCATGTCGGATGCAGGATCCCGGTCAAGACCTTGGTCAGCCCTCGACCTCGATCGCCATGGGAAAGAGGGTGCCGCATCAACGAGGGTCGTGTGCGCCATTTTCGCTGCGACCCAACTTCGGGTTGCGCCACATGGTCCAGAGCCTCGGTCCGCCGTGGTCGAGATCGATGGTGTCGATGACGTCGAACCCATGACGCTCGTAGAACGGGATGTTCTGCTCCTTCGACGACTCGAGGTAGGCGCCGAGGTCTTCGGCATCGCAGCGGTCGAGCACCGGACCCATCACGGCGGACGCCAAGCCGCGACCGCGGGCCTCGGGATCCGTGCCGAGTGCCGCCAGGTACCAGTGGGCGTCCGTTGGGTGTCGCCGCTCGGTCTCACCCAGCGCGGCGAACGCCGACAGCGATCTCAGGCCGCCGGCCCACAGCGAACGCGGCATGTGGCGGACGATGCGCCTCGGTGCGATGCGCCACAGCTTCGGGGGGGCCCAGATGGCGGCGGAACGCCCGTCAGCGGTCATCCAGACGTTCTCGTGCTCGAGGTGCAAGCGCGCCGCGATGCCGAGGAACACGCCGACTCGCTCGTCGATGGGCGCCGGCTTGTTGATCACCCATGACCACACCGGGTCGTCCGCGAACGCCCGCCCGAGCGTGCGCCGCAGGGTCTCGAGGTCAGCCGTCGTGGCTTTGCGTATCGCAGACCGATCAGACAGTTGGCGGTCCTGTTCAACGAAAGTCGAAGGCGACCTTGATGGCACCCGTCTCGCCTTGGCGAACGATCGTGGTGAACGCGTCGCGCCACTCATCGAGCCGGAAGCGGTGGGTCAACATCCCGTCGAGGTTGATGCGTCCGTCGTGCAGCAGCGCGAAGAAGTGCTCGAACGCGTGCCGCCGCTGCCCCTCGAAGGTCTCGTCACCGAATGCGTTCGACCCGATGAGGCGCAACTCCTTGAAGTACCAAGGTGTCCACTCGAAGCGGCCCGGCGAGCTCACTCCGAGTTGGACGAGCGTGCCCTGCTCCCGCAGGACCCGCATCGCCACCTCGTTGGTCTGGGGGGCGCCGACGGTGTCGTACACGACGTCGACATGGCCCGGGTACGCCACCGGGAGTCCGTTCCAAGGGCGGCGCAGCGTCGCTTCTGACCATGCCGCCAGCTCCTCGACGAGTGCCTCAGGTGTGGACGGGTCGAACACCGTGGCGCCGAACTGTCGCGCGAGCTCGGCCTGGCCGGGCCAGCGGGCGACGGTGGCCACGTCGACATCCGGCCAGAGCTGGTGCAGGATCGCCGTGGCGGTGGTGCCCAGCGCGCCGGCGCCATACACCACCACCTTTCCGCCGGCGGCCGGCGGGTTGCGGGTGATCGCATGGAACGACACCGACCAGGGGTCGGCCAGCACGGCCACCTCGTCGTCGATGTCGTCGGGTACGGGGAACGCCATCGAGGCGTGAGCAGGGAGGAGATCGGCGAACCCACCCGTGGCTTCCACGGCGTTGCCTGTGTGGATACCCCACGAGAGTCGGCCCTCGTGGAAGTTCCCGCAGATCGAGTAGTCACCCCGCGCGCATGCCGGACAAAGCGGGCTGATGCCCCGGGGTCGGCAACCGAGGTTGGGGTACAGCACTACCCGCTGTCCCCGGTCGACACCGGTCACCGCCGCTCCCGTCCTCTCGACGGTGCCCACCACCTCATGGCCGAGCACCTGGGGGAACGAGATGAACGCGGTCATCATGTTGTCAGCCGCATCCTCGAAGTCCATGAGGACCTGTTTCGAATCGGATCCGCAGATGCCGGTGACACGGTTGCGCAGCACCATCCAGTCGTCGCCGAGCAACGGCGGGTCGGGCAGCTCGAGGAGGGCCATCGGTGTGCCGGCCAGGTTTCGCAACAGCGGCGGGGAGTCCTCGGTCAGTGGTTCGGGCCACGGCTCGGGATCGGTGAGGAACTGCAGGGCCTTCATCGGTGCACTCTCACGAGTCGGCCTCCTGGCCCGTCACGAACGCAACGGCCCCGGACATGAACGCGTCGATGTCGGCCGTCTTGTACTCGACGATCGCCTTCATGTCGGGCGCGTACCACTCGAAGCGGTCGCCGAGGAGCGAGTCGCAGATGACGGCGGCGACGTCTTCTGCAGGCTCGAACGGGCCTGCGTATGGGGAAGGATCGTTGTCCGGCTGATCCCAGATCTCGGTCGCGATGGCGCCGGGCAGGACGACTCGCACGCCCACGCCCGTCGACCACAGGTCCATGGCCATCGCCTCCGACCA
>JBBSGQ010000125.1:0-9212 GCA_038253965.1 Acidimicrobiales bacterium
AGCTCGGTGTCGAAGAACCAGCCGTCGTCTTCGATCAAGGGAAGCAGGGCCTTGGCCACCTCGGTCCGGACGGCTTTGAAGCCACACTGGGCGTCAGAGAACCCGCTTCGCAACGTGGTCCTCAGCAACAGGTTGTAGGTCCGTGAGATCGCCTCGCGCCGGGGGCCGCGTCTCACCAGTGAGCTGGAGGCCAGGCGGGTGCCGATGGCGATGTCGCTGTGCCCCGAGATGAGAGGCGCCACGAGGGGCAGGAATGCATCGAGGTCCGTCGATAGGTCGACGTCCATGTAGGCCACCACCGGTGCGGTGCTCGCTGACCACGAGGCCCGCAGCGATCGACCTCGGCCCTTCTGGGCGAGACGGACCGCCTGCACGCCGTCGAGCTCGGAGGCCAGCCGACAGGCGATGCCCCACGACTGATCGGTGCTGGCGTTGTCGGCAACGGTCATCAACCAGGGCAGCGGGAACCGCTCGGTCAAGTAACCGTGGAGTCGTCGCACAGACGCCTCGAGGACGGCTTCCTCGTTGTGGACCGGAATCGTGACGTCGACGACAGCCCGGAGCCTCCGCTCGGCGCCGGCCTGGACGATCAGGACTTCCGGGACCGTGTCTGCGGTGGCCAACATGGCACCATCGTCGAGCCGGCGGCTCAGCCGGGCCTCCGCCGATCCTGGGGATTCCCTCCGAAGTCGCCCGGTGATGCTTCGGGTTCGATGCTGCCGCCTAGGGTCATCGCCTTGATGCATCCATGGCCTTGCCCGCGCCGCCGGGCGGTCGTCCTCGTCGTCGCCGTCGTGGTGCTCACCGTTGCCACCGCGTGCAGCTCGGAGACCAACTCACCGAGCTCGGCGCGCCAGTTGCGGCCCGCCGCCACCGTGGTCGGCACCGAGGTACCGATCGCTGACGTCACGGCTGACCTGAGGGCCGAGGCGGTCGCCGGCAAGAAGGGCAAGGTGAAGACTGATCCGAGCAGCCCGCTGGCCTCACCGAAGGGCAAGAGGCCGGGTACGTACACGCCAGCCGCAACCGCGGCGGCGCTCACCAACCGGATCCTCTACCAGTTGTACGGCCAACAGCTCCGCTCCCTCAAGACGAAGATCGCAGCGCAAGACAAGGAAAGGGCCCGCCAGTCGTTGTGCGCAGATGCGAGCACCGGCCAGGTTCCGTCCGGGACCTCGTGTCCTCCGCTCGCCGTATATCCCTCGGCATACCGGTCGTTCCAGCTGTCGCTGCGTGAGCGCGAACTGGCGTTCGGCAAGATCCTCTATGGCCGAGTGTTCGACGCCGTGCGCCGAACCGAGCCCACCCTGCTACGCGAGGTCTGCGTCGACCTGGTGCAGGTCGCGAGCCAAGCCGTATCCAACCAGGTCCAGAAGGCGATGAAGGCCGGAGCATCGATCACCGAGGCGTCGAAGAGCGCAGCGACAGCCGGCCAGGCGTCCGCAGTGCAGCCCGCCTGCCTGTACCTCGCCGTCGCGCCGCCCGCACTGACCAAGGCGAAGAGGGGCACGGTCGTACCCATCAAGGGGCAGTCGGCTCTCGGCATCGCGAAGGTGACTTCGTTCAAGACGGCGACCAAGGCCGACTTCGCCACCCAGCCCCCGGCCAGTGTCGCCTCCGTCCAGAAGCTCATCAAAGGCGAGGTCGACCGCTCGATCCGCAAGGCCAAGATCACTGTGAACACCAAGTACGGCCATTGGAACCCAGCGCAACTGGTGGTTGTCGCTCCCAAGGCGAAGACCGCCACGACGTCGACCACCGGGTCCGGGCATTCGACGACAACGAGCACCACGTCTTCCTCGACGACGTCGACGGCTGCTCCCTGAGCCGCTCCCCTGCCTCGAGGGCTCCAGACATTCTGAGGCGGTGCCCAGGTGGGCCTCCTCCTCCTCCTCGGCGCATGTGGGGCGGATCAACCGGCGACGGCACCGATCTGCGGGTGTAAGCGAGCCGCATCCGGGCACCTGTCGGCCTCGTCGTGCACCCCCGAACCCAGGACTTGTTGGTCCCGATGAACGAGCGAGACGACCTCGGTGCTCGGACCCGTGGTGACATCCTGGCTCTGGTCCGCGGCGGACAAGCCTTCGGCTTCCCGTCCTGCTACGGACAAGGAGGGCCGGCTTGCGCTGGTGTACCGAAGCCTGTCGCAGTGCTCGACAAGCACGCCGCCGTGAGTGGCGTGGCCGTGGTGACCGGTCAGCTCGGCACGACCGTGGGGACGTCAGCTGTCGTCGCCGAGTGGGCCACGGGCAAGGTGCAGCGAGTGGCCCTGGCAGGAAGCGGCTCCGTCTCCACCGGCCCGGTGACGCCGTTCCTCTCGGGGCTGAAGAACCCTGTGCCGGTGGTCCTCGATCCCGGTGGGGCAGTGCTGGTCGGGGACTGGAGAAGCGAAACCGTCTACCGGATCTCGCGCCGGCGGTGAGACGGATATCAGCCCTTGGCCAGGTTGGCGAGGAACTCGAAGGCGCCGTTGCCGTCGACCGACACGAAGCCGCCGATGCTCGGAGGCTCGATCGAGTAGTCGGCCATCACGATCGGCAATGAGCCCTGGACGACGAACTTCGAGCCGGATTCCTTCGCCTTCAACGGGAGCGAGACCTTCTTGGTCACCCCGTGCAGGCTCAGGTTGCCGGTCGCGGTCAGGTTGAAGACCTGTCCCTCGGTGATCTTCGGGAGCTGGACCGGTGCAGTCAGCGCGAACGTGGCATTCGGGAACTTGTTCGTCTCGAGCCCCCGGTTGCGGATCTGGTTGTCGCGCTGAGACTTGTCGCTCGTCAAGGTGGTCACGTCGACGGTGACCTTGGCAGTCGTCACCTTGGTGCCGACGACGGTGACTGAGCCCGTGACATCGGAGGTGCGGCCCGCCGCAGTCGACTTGGCCAGGCCGGCAGCGAACTTCTCCTGCACCCGGTAGCCGGCCCTCGTCGCCTCCTGGCCCGAACCGGCCACCACCTTCCAAGTGCCAATGAGATCGCTGGGCGCTTTGGCCTGGCCCGAGGCAGACGTCGCATCGCTCTTCAACGTCAGCTTCTCCGGGGAGGTGTCGCGTAGCACGAACCACCAGACACCGGCGCCGGCTACGACCAGCACAACGAGCACAGCAAGCAGGATCCGTCGAGTTCCACGCATGTTCGGTCCTATCTACGGTGAGGGGCAGAGACGAGATTGGAAAGACGGTTCGAGGGTGCCTGCAGCGGGTCGTCCAGCCCGCTGGTCCAGCGCACCCGGCCCGATTCGGTGATGACCAATCTGTCATAGCCGGCGAAGCCGTCGAACCACTTCGGCGCACCGGAGCCCTCGGCGAACACCGCGGTCGCCAGAGCATCGGCTGTGCCGAGCTCGGGGCCGACCACCGTGACGCTGGCCGGGCCGTTCGCGCAGCTCGATCCGTCACGACCCCACAGATGAGTGCCGCGCTCGTAGGTACTCGTAGCCGAGGCGGCACCGGCTTAGCTCGGCCCGGTCAGTGCAGCGGGAGCCGGATCGTGAAGAGGGCGCCCCCGTCGGCGACGTTGGCCGCGGTCGTCGTACCGCCGTGCTCAGCGGCGATTGCGGCGACGATGGAGAGACCGAGCCCGGTGCTGGCCCCCGTCCGGGCCTTGTCCGCTTGCCAGAACCGATCGAAGGCATGCTCGAGGGCTTCGGCTTCGAGCCCAGATCCGTTGTCCCGCACGCTGAGGATCGCGGCGCCCTCGTGGAGCTTCGCGGTCACCTCGATCGGGGTGCCGGCCGGTGTGTGGCGCAGGGCGTTCGTCACGAGGTTGGCGATCGCCTGACGCAGCAGTGCTTGGTCGCCGAGCATGACGACCGGCTCGGGGGCATTCAGGGTGATAGGGCGGTCGGGTGCTGCGGCGACCGCGTCGCTGCAGGCGTCGGCGGCCAGGATGGTCAGGTCCACAGGAGATCGCTCGACCGGTCGGGTCTCATCCAACCGAGCCAGCAGCAGCAGATCGTCGACCAGGACCTTCATCCGGGCCGACTCCTCCTCGATGCGTCGCAGGGTGGTCGCCAGGTCGACCCGGTCCTGGTCACCGATGCGGAACAGTTCGGCGAACCCCTGGATCGAGGTGAGCGGGGTTCGCAGTTCGTGGGACGCGTCGGACAGGAACTGGCGAAGCCTCCGCTCGGTGGCATCGCGTTCGGCGAAGGCACGCTGGATCTCGTCGAGCATCGTGTTGAGCGCTCCGCCGAGCCGGCCGACCTCACTCGACGGGCTGGACGGCGTCACCCGTTTGGAGAGGTCGCCAGCGGTGATCTCACCTGCCGTACCGGCCATGCGCTCGAGAGGTCTCAGACCTCTGCGCAGGATGAGCCATGATCCGGCGCACAGGATGGCCAGCAGCGCGGTGCCGCCACCGATCTCGATCAGGATCAGCCGACGCAGCGCTGTGGCCACCTCGTCGAGGGGCGCTGCGATGAGCGCGATGTCGCCGCCCGTCTCGTGAGCATTCGTGACGTAGACCCGCCAGCGCCCCGAACCGGTCTGAGAGCCCGTGTTGAAGAAGCGCGTCGGTGGCGGCACGGGATCGATCTGGCTGGGCAAGCGAGGTTTGGCCGAGGAGCTCGGGACCGGGATCGAGGCGAGCGTCTTGCCCTTGATGTCCCGAAGCTGGGCGTACGACGCCAGGGCACCCAGCGGAGGTGGCCTGTCGTTGCCGCCTTCCCCGGCCGGCGCGTTGCCGACGATGGTCGGCCCTTGCCCACGTTGGTCGACGAGTCCGGCCTTCTCATCGAGACGCCGGGTGACGAATGGCGCCGACGTCCTGATCTGGTCGTCGAGGCGCTGGTACTGCGAACGGGAGTACAGCGAGTACGTCGCGAAACCGAACAAGGTCAGGCCGACGAGCACGAGCGTCACCAGGGCCAGCACGAGTCGCAGTCGCAGCGTCACCGGTCGACCTCGTAGAGGTCCCGAGTCGACAGGAGCATCAGCATCGATCCTGGCTCATCGGCAGTGCGCGCGCGTGCACGACGTCGGAACCGGTCATGCGCACAGCCTCATCGTCGAGCCGGGGGCTCACAGACTGCTCCGCGGATGCTGGGAGTTCGCTGAGAATGACCGCGGTAAACCTCGTGTAACGCGTCGTTGCAGGCATCATGGGCCCTTCCGACGAGCTCAGGAGTTCACGATGTCCGATGCGCCTCGGTCGAAGCCGAGCATCCTCGTGGTCGACGATGAGGAGCACATCACCGAGCTCGTGGCGATGGGACTCGGCTACAACGGCTTCGAGGTCGAGCGGGTGGCGGCTGGGCGCCCCGCTCTGGAGGCGGTCAAGCGCCGACGTCCGGATCTCATAGTGCTCGACGTGATGCTCCCGGATCTCGACGGCTTCGAGGTCGCGCGACGCCTGCGCCATCAGGAAGGCGCCGGTCCGGCCGTCCCCATCATCTTCCTCACCGCCCGCGACAGCACGCAGGACAAGGTCGAGGGCTTGCGAATGGGCAGTGATGATTACGTGACCAAGCCGTTCAGCATCGAAGAGCTCATCGAACGGGTGAAAGCGGTGCTGCGGCGATCCGCCGGCGTCGGTCCCGGTGAACGCCGACTGTCCTATGCCGACTTGGACCTCGACGAGGAGACGCGCGACGTGTGGCGGGGAGGGGTGCTCGTCGAGCTCACTCCCACCGAGTACAAGTTGCTCCACTATCTCCTGGTCAACGCCCGCAAGGTGCTCACCCGCGACCAGATCCTGGAGAAGGTGTGGGACTACACCTTCGCCGGGAACGCGAGTGTCCTCGAGACCTACATCAGCTATCTGCGCCACAAGATCGACGCCATCGATCCACCGCTCATCCACACCGTGCGCGGCGTCGGCTACAGCCTCCGCCTGCCGCCCGAGCGGTAGCTGCCTCTGCGCGGATTTGGGTCATTCGACAGGGATATGTGCGGTGAGATGACCCAAATCGGCGGATCGGCCGAGCGTTCCCACGAAGTTCGGAGCTTGCACAGAGCCGCGCCGGAGAACCTCTCGGCAATGTGCAAGGCATGCAGACATCGCTCGCCAGCGCGGCGGTGATCTGGGGCCTGGCCATCTCCTCGAGGGCGTCGGCGTTCGGGCGCCGACCGAGACCCGCCTGGACCCTCGACCTCCACAGGTACCTCGGCGGTCTCGCGGCTGTCTTCACTGCCGTTCACGGTCATCCTCGCCATCACCGGGCTCACCGCGTTGCGCATCCGCCAGTCGGTGGCGCCCTCCGGCGTTCGCGCTCCGCAGCGGGTCGTGCCGGTCACCGCCGAGACCGGGGGATCGACAGCATCCACCGACCCGCCGGTCGGGGTCGAGGAGAAGGTCCTGCGGCTAGGTCTCCCGTCGGGGTCGCCACCGTTGTTCTCGCCAGGCTGCGCCTGGCACAACGACGCCGTATCGATGGGTCGGCTCGCCTATCGGCTCGCCTCCTGAGCGGGCACTGCCCCCATTGACGAGCCACACGCCGAGCAGTACACGATGAGGAAGCGGCGCCGTTCGCCGTCCTCGCCCTTCACTGCGAGCTCGCTCCAGGCCAGCGCGGTGTCGAGAGCGGTGCCACATTCAGAGCAACGGGGCGACGGCCGCTGCACCCCGCCCGAGTCGGTTGCCGATGCCTCGCTCCTGGCCGGCACGGACGCCGGAGGCGGTGCGAGCTCTCGCTTGTCGGGGGTCCGCTCGGCCGCCTCACGCAGCCGCCCCATGTCGATGCCGAGTCCCCGCAACACCTGCCCCGCCCTGCCCTCGACGTCGAGCACACCGAGCAGCACATGGATGTTGCCGACCTCGTCGTCGTGGCGTTGCAGAGAGAACCTCGTCGCGCGCTCGAGCGCGCGTTTGGCGCGAGGCGTGAGGGACAGATCGTCATCGGTCGCCGTGCTGTTGCTTCCCACCGCCTCGGAGACCTTGTGCCGGACGACCTGCACTGTCGTGCCGGCGGGGAGTGCTCGGGTCACCGGGTTGACGTCGTCGGAGAGCAGGCCGAGCAACAGGTGCTCGGTGCCTATGTGGTTGTGGCCGAGTTGGCGCGCCTCCTCACTCGCCGTCGCGACGATGCCCTGGGCCGGATCGCTGTACCGCTCGAACACAAGGCAGACGGTACGACACGAGGGTGCCGTGACAGCGGTTCTCGCAGGAACGCGTCAGCTGACGAGCAGTCGACGCCGCCGCTCGCGCGGCTCTGTCACCGGGGCGGGAACAGACCGAGCAGGAACGCTCCCAAGCCGACAGCGATCGTCGACATGGTGACGAGGAGCAGGTGCCTGTGCTGCGGTCCCGTGTGGGGATCGAGCGAGCCGGCCCGCCGGCGGCTCACGGCGAGAGCTACGGCCCAGCTGAGACCCGCGACCGCCAACAGCACGAACGCGCCGACGCGGTCAGCCCGGGTGTCGAGAGGGACGAAGCGACGAGCCAGCGCGGCGAGACATCCCACCATGGCGAGACCGCTGCGACTCCAGGCCAGAGCTGTGCGTTCGAGAGCCAGCGTGCCATGCGGTCGAGGTGCGGGTGTGTCCCGCCGCTCATCTCGAGCGCTCACTTCGAAGGTGCACCGAATGCTGCGAGCAGGATGGCGATGACCGCGATCGCAGCGATGCCAGCGGCGAGCAGTTGCGGTAACGGTGACGGCGGGAGGGGCTGGTCCAGACGCATCGCCCGTTCGTTGGCGTCCCATCGGCGGTAGCTGGTGAGCGCAACTACCGCCCCCATGGCGATCAACGGGAGACCGAGGATGCGACGACCGAACCGGATGTCGAGAGCCGGGAGCAGCTGCGTGGCGGCGACGCCGGTGGCGATGAGCGCGAGAGCCGTCCGGTTCCAGGCGAGGAACGTCCGCTCGTTGGCGTAGGTGAACCGGACGTCGGGGTCCGAGCCGACCTCGTTGAGCTGTGGCTTGGTCCGACGTCGCACCAGCGCGGACCCTATTCGCCGATCGACGACAGTTGGTTGACCAGGGGCATCTGAGCTCCAGTGCGGCGATAGGTCGCTGCCGTTCATGCGATCGGCGGCAGGACGCGGGGGTGACCAGTGCCGGAGCCAACATCTGCGAAGGGACGCAACCGAGGCGACTCGGGCCGCCAACCGTGCAGTGGCGTCGGTTCCCGATCGCCTCCCCCTGAGCCTCGTCGCGCCTCTGCAGGAGTCAGGCGCCGGTTGAACCGGGCACCCTCGAGGAGCTCGGAGCGACGGTCTCGGCCTCGGCTTCGATCACGTGGATGACTGCGTTGATGAGCGCTAGGTGGGTGAACGCCTGAGGAAAGTTGCCAAGGTGCCGGCCGCTGCGCGCGTCGATCTCCTCGGCGTACAGACCGAGCGGGCTGGCGAACGACAAGAGCTTCTCGCACAGCGCCCGGGCTCGCCCGTGCTCGCCGATCTCGACCAGCGCCGACACCAGCCAGAACGAGCAGATGACGAACGTGCCTTCCTCACCTGACAAGCCGTCGTCGGTCTCCTCCACCCGATAGCGAAGGACGAGGTCGTCAAGGGTCAGCTCGTCGGCGATGGCCAGCACTGTTGCCTTGATCCTCCAGTCATCGGGTGGCAGAAAACCGACGAGCGCCGCGAGCAGGAGCGATGCGTCGAGCGCTTTCGTGTCGTAGTGCTGGGTGAACACCCCACGATCGTCGACTCCGTGCGCGCAGATGTCGTCGTGGATCTCCTGGGCCGCAGCGTCCCAGTGATCCGCCAACTCGGTGTGTTCGCGGATGCGAGCCAGCCGGGCACCGCGGTCGGCGGCCACCCAGCACATGATCTTGGACGAGGTGAAGTGCTTTGGCGCACCGCGTACCTCCCACATGCCCCGGTCGACCTCGCGCCAGTGGTCGAGCGCGCAATCGACCTGGTGCCGCAGCATCGACCACGTGCGCTCGTCGAGCCGGTCACGGGACTTCGTGTGCATGTACACCGAATCGAGGACCGCCCCCCACACGTCGTGCTGGCGCTGATCGTGGGCTCCGTTGCCGATGCGGACGGGTTTGGCACCGTCATAACCGTGGAGGTGATCGAGGACCTGCTCGGTCAGGGTCCGCTCGCCGCCCACGCCGTACATCACCTGCAGCTCCTCGCTCTGCTGGGCGACGTCGGCGATGAAGTTGAAGAAGTCGTTGGCCTCCCAATCGAACCCGAGCGAGTAGAGGCCCCACAGGGCGAACGTGGAGTCGCGGACCCAGCTGTAGCGGTAGTCCCAGTTGCGCTCGCCGCCCGGCGTCTCCGGCAACGACGTCGTGGCCGCGGCGATGAGCGCGCCGG
>JBBSGQ010000126.1:0-9210 GCA_038253965.1 Acidimicrobiales bacterium
CGAGCCGGTAGGCGAGCCGACCCATCGATACGGCGTCATCACGCCAGGCGCAGCCTGGCGAGGACAGCGGTGGCGACCCCGACGGGCGACCTATCGGTTCGAGTCCTTCCGAGGCGAGCCGGTAGGCGAGCCGACCCATCGATACGGCGTCATCACGCCAGGCGCAGCCTGGCGAGGACAGCGGTGGCGACCCCGACGGGCGACCTATCGGTTCGAGTCCCTGGAGCATGGGAGACGTGGACCTGGGCCACCGCAGGCGGGTGCCCCGCGTGACCGATCGCTTCGCGGACCGAGCCGACGCCGGCCGTCAGCTGGCAGATGCCGTCGAGGATCTGACTCTGGGCGATCCTGTGGTGCTGGGACTCCCTCGCGGCGGTGTCCCACTCGCGTACGCCGTGGCTGAGCGACTCCACTCGCCGCTCGACGTGTTGGTGGTCCGCAAACTCGGAGCACCTCACCAGCGGGAGCTCGCCATCGGCGCGTTGGCCGAAGACGGCGAAACACTGATCGACGCGGCGGCCGCTCGTGCGGTGGGAGCCGACCAGCACGATCTCGACGAGGTGGTGGCCCGCGAGAGGCGGGAGGTCGAGCGCAGCGTCGCCACCTTTCGAGACGGGCGACCCGTGCTTGGCCTGAGGGCACGCGATGTCGTGGTTGTCGATGACGGCCTGGCGACCGGTCTCACAGCCGAGGCGGCAATCCGTTTCGCTCTCCGCCGAAGGCCACGCTCTCTGACCCTTGCTGTGCCGGTCGGCGCGCCGGACTCCGCCGACCGATTGCGGTACCTGGTCGATGACGTCGTCTGCCTGCTGAGCCCCGCCCCGTTCCTGGCCGTCGGGGTCTGGTACGGGCGCTTCGATCAGACCAGCGACGAGGAAGTCCTGGGGCTGCTCGCCCGGGCCCGAACCTGGCGCTGGCCGACCGAGGAATCCTGACCGATCGCCCGGCCTCAGCGCAGCGTGTCGACCCCGAGGAGCGCCGCAGCCTCAGACACCCCGAACCCGGCGCCCGCCGAGGCATCGATGGCGGCCACGGCTGCCGGTGCATCGAGGTCGTCGTCAAGTGCGTGACGGACCGCTTCGATCGCCGCGTCACCCTTGCCCGCCTCGACCCATCGGTCCAGTCGCGACGACGCAGCAGGCAGAAGCATCCCGGTCCACTCCCATGAGTCGCGGTAGTGGTGAGCGACCACTGCCAGGCGGATCGCTCTGGGGTCCCAGTCCTTGGCCAGGTCGTGGACGAACACGATGTTTCCGAGCGACTTCGACATCTTCTCGCCGTCCATCCGCACCATGGCCTGGTGCATCCAGTGGCGTACGAACGGCTCACCGGTGGCGGCCTCGGACTGGGCGGCCTCGCATTCGTGATGGGGGAAGATGAGGTCGCTCCCGCCGCCGTGGAGATCGATGGTGGTGCCGAGCTCGCGCAGGGCGAGCGCCGAGCACTCGATGTGCCAGCCGGGCCGGCCCGGCCCCCACAACGATTCCCAAGCGGGCTCTCCCGCTGCGCACGGTTGCCACAACACGAAATCCAGCGGGTCGCGCTTGTTGGGATCGTCGGGTCTGCCGCCGTGCTTCGCCGCGAGGCGCAACATCTCGGCGCGGTCGTACTGGCTCACCTGTCCGAACCGCTCGAACGAGCCGACGTCGAAGTACACGGCACCGCCGTTCTGGTACGCGTGACCCCGATCGAGCACCATTCCTATGAACCCCCGGATGTCGGCGATCGCCGACGTGGCTCGCGGTTCGCTCCAGCTCGGCAGCAGGCCTAGCGCCTCCATGTCGGCGTCGAACTTCGCAATCTCCGCAGCCGCCAGATCGAGGTAGTGGACACCGAGCTCTGCGGCCTTGCGCAGGATGTCGTCGTCGACGTCGGTGACGTTTCGGACACAGCGCGTCTCGTGGCCACGGTCCCGGAGGCGGCGCTGGAGGACGTCGTACGCGACGTAGGCGGCGGCATGGCCGAGATGGGACGAGTCGTAGGGTGTGATCCCGCACGTGTACATCGTCACCACGTGACCCGGCTCGAACGGGACGATCTCGCGACGGGCAGTGTCGTAGAGCCGCATGGGCACGGCAGAACCAGCCAAGGCAGTTACTCGGACGGCTCGGAAGCCGGCGCGGCTTGCGTCCCCACCGCCGGAGGCTCGAACCCGACGGCGTCAGGGATGCCGTTGAACCTGATTGCGACGCGGGTCTTGTAGTGGACGTTGAGCTGGAGGAGAACAGCCGTGAACGACTCGATCGGCGTGGCGAGTGAGAGTCCTCCGGCGTCGAGCGGCCTCATGTTGGGGATCTTCGACACGAGCTCGCTCGTGAGCGCTGTGGCCTGCGGGTAGTCCGAGCAGATGAGCACATCCGACGCGATCGGGTGATCGAGGTCGCCCAGCTCCTTCGCCGGCACGTGGTGGAACGCGGCCGCCAAGTGACATTTCGGCACTGCGGCCTGCACGCTGGCCGCAACCGAGCCGCGGGGAGGCACCAGGGGCTGAAACTCCTTGCCGATGCGGATGACGGCATTGGCCATCGAGATGACGATCTTGCCGTCGAGATGACCCGCTACCGACGTCGCCGTCTGGGTCGCGCCGTCCCACGGGGTGGCGATCACCACGACTTCGGCCGACGCGGCGCCGTCGTTGTCGGCTGCGAGGATGTGCAGTTGGCGATCTGACCACTGGCCGAGCAGCTTGTCGACGGCCTCCATGGCGCGGTACTTCGAGCGCGACCCGATCACCACCTCGAAACCCGCCGCCGCCAACCGCGCCCCGAGGGCGCTGCCTGCGGGACCGGTGCCTCCCAGGATGCCGATGCGCACGCCGGGCACGGTAGCTGGTCCGGCTCGACCCTCCTCCGAGCTTCAGTCTGCTTCGGGTTCGTTGGCGTAGGTCGGGTTGGCAACTGCGAGCTTGTCGCGCACCGTCGCCCAGATCGACGCCTTGACCTCGGCCCAACGGGTGTCGAGCTCACCCCGGCGGATGTCCGCAGCCAGCTCGTGCTCGCTGGCGTAGCCGAGTGAGCGGAGCCGGTCGCGATGCGCTTTGGCCTGAGCCGGCCCGAGCAGCGCCTCACGCTCCACGATCGCCAACACGTTGACCGCGACACGCGTGTGAAACCGCACCCGACCCTCGGTCGCCGAGAGCACGTCTGTCTCGAGGAACTCTCGTACGGCTTCGAGGAGCTCGACCGCCGTGGGCACGTCGTGAGGCCCCGGTCCGCCAGCGCACTGGTCGCCGGTCGGCGGGCCGCCGGTCGTCACGGGAGCAGGACCAACAGATCGTGCTCTGTCTCACACACCCGCCGACCGATGGCTGCCAGCTCCACCGAACGAGACAGACCCGAGCGGTGGGTCTCGGCCTGCATCATGCAGATGACCCCCCACGTCAAGGTCCCCATGATCTCCCACCATCGCAGCACCTCCGGATCGACCGGTCTGCCCCCTGCAGCCTCGTAGCCGTCGACGAGCTCCTGGCGAGAGCCGAACCCACCAGCGACCAGCGGCGAACCGAAGCGCCACGCCCGAACGCAGAACCAACCCAGGTCCTCGATCGGGTCCCCCAAGTGGGCCAGCTCCCAGTCGAGGATCGCGCGAAGACCATCCGTGCCGATGATGAGGTTCCCCGTCCGGAAGTCGCCGTGTACGACACGAGGCCGTGCAGGGTCAGGCGGCCGGTGCGCGTCGAGCCATCGGAGGCCGAGCTCGAACGCAGGATGCGGCTCGGCGAGCTCGTCGAGCACCTGACGGTACTGAATGAGCCGATCAGGCGCGTCGAGACCGGCAGCATCAGCCGGGCTGATCCGGTGGACCGCCGCCAGCGCTGCGCCGCACTGGACGAGGATCGCCGATCGGGCCCCGGTGGAGGTGTGCTCGCGGAAGATGCGCCTCGGCACTGTCTCGCCGTCGATGCGACGCATGATCATCCATGGTGGGCCGAGGTCGATCCCGGCCGATCGAGCAGCCGCATCACCGTCGGCCACCACGATCTCGGCGACCGGGACCCCTGTCGATCGAGCGGCACGCAGGAGCGAGGTTTCGACAGTCATCCCCGCGCCGGTGCGTGCCCCTCCCGGACGATCCTGCTGGAACACGAGTGGCGTCGACGGGGCGCCGTCCGTCGGCACGGCGTCACATGACCACGTGGCCCGTGAGGCTCCACCGGGAAGGCGTTGCAGGTCGCGCACCTCGACGGATACGCCGAGCGCCTCGCGCAGGACAGCCGCCAGTCCGACTTCCAAGGTGCTGTCGCGTGTCATGCCGGCCGCATCACCGGCGACGGGCGCTGGCGACCGGCGTGTCGGGCCTCTCGGGCTCGGCGTCCGGAACCGGGTCGGGGTCTGATTCATCGCGGATGTCGCCGACCAGAGACTCGAGCACGTCTTCCAGGGTTACCAGACCGATGGTCCGTTCGCTGTCACCGACCACTATCGCGAGGTGAAGCTGCAGTCGCTGCATGCGCACGAGGACGTCGACCAACGGCATCGACCCAGCCACTATCAGCATCTTCCGCAGCCGTTGGGTGGGATAGGGCAGGTGCCGCGCTCCGTCGGGGAGGTCGAGAAGGTCCTTGGCGTGAAGGAACCCGAGCACTTCGTCGGGCCCCGATCCGATCACCGGGAGGCGAGAGTGGCCCCGCTTCACGATGACCGCCTCGATGGACCGGACAGGTTCCACCGCCCGGACGGTCACCACCTGATCACGAGGGATCATGATCGAGGCGACGTCTCGTGCTCCGAAGTCGAGCGCTCCGCTGAGCAGTTCATGCTCTGACGGGGCAAGGAGGCCTTCCGCGCGGGAGTTGGCCAGCATGACAGCTATCTCGTCGGCCGAAGCGACTGTCGCAAGGTCATCCTTCGGCTCCACGCCGAAGAGCCGAACGCCCGCGTTGGCCAGTCCGTTGAGAACACGGATGATCGGGCGGAACAGAGCGACATAGAGCCGTTGCGGCCATGCCAGGAGCAGGATCGCCCGCTCGGGGCCGGCCAGAGTGAGGCTCTTCGGGAGCATCTCGCCGATGACCAGGTGCAGGATCACCACGATGCCCAAGGCAAGGACGAACCCGATGGTCGTGGCTGCAGACGCGGCAAGACCGAACGAGCGCACCGCTGACTCGATCCCAGAGCCGATCGTCGGCTCGGCCACGTAGCCGACGCCCAACGACGCCATCGTCACACCGAGCTGCACACCGGCGAGCTGGAGCGCCAGGTCTCGGTGGGCATCGAGAGCGACCCGGGCGCGCCGATCGCCGTCAGCGGCGAGGGTCTCCAACTTCGTTCGTCGTGAGGCGATCAGTGCGAACTCGACGGCGACGAAGAACCCGTTGGCCAGCAACAGGAGCAGCGTTGCCACCAACCCACCGACGCTCATGACCGGCCCGGCACCTCTGACCGCACTGGCAGGTCGTCATCCCGAGAGGCGAGGACCCTCACCGCGGCGATCCTGTGTCGGTCCATCTTCGCGATCTCGAAGTGCCATCCGTCAACGGGCACCTCTTCGCCCTCGTCGGGGATGTGGCCGAGCCGGTCGAGGAGGAAGCCAGCCAGCGTCTCGAACTCGCCGTCGGGCATCTCGAACCCGCAGGCCTCCAGGACTTCGTCATGATGGAGCGTGCCCGCGAGGATCCACCTACCGGCGACCGAGGTGACCGGCACGGTGGCCGGGTCGTGCTCGTCGTCGATCTCACCGACGATCTCCTCGAGCAGATCCTCCACGGTGACGATCCCCGCGGTTCCCCCGTACTCGTCAACAACGATCGCCAAGTGGGTGCCCACCGCGCGGAGCTCCGCGAGCAGCGACTCGAGGTCGCGTGTCTCAGGCACGACGAACGGCTCGGCCATGATCTCGGTGATCGACGTCGTGCGGCGCGCGTCGGTCTGCAGACCGAACACGTTCTTCACGTGGACGACACCCACTATGTCGTCGAGGTCGACGCCGTACACAGGGAATCGGGAGTGTCCGGTGTCGACGGCTCGCAAGACCAGGTCGGCCACCGTGTCATCAGTGGCGAGGGCCTGGACATCGACCCGAGGTACGAGTACGTCGGCCACCGTCTTCTCACCGAACCGGATCGATCGGGTGAGCAACGACAGGGACTGCGCCGGCAGCTCACCTTCCTTGTTGGACATCCGGAACACGAGCTCGAGCTCTTCCAACGATCGCACTGAAGCCAGCTCTTCCTGTGGCTCGACCCCGAGCCGACGGGCCAGCCAGTTGGCTGTCCCGTTCGCCAGCCTGATCACCGGCGCGAACAGCACCGAGAAGACACGGAGCGGGAGGGCGAGGGCCATGGCGGCCCGGACCGGTCGGGCGATCACCAGCTTCTTCGGGATGAGCTCGCCTGCAACCATGCTCAGCACGGTGGCCAGCGCCAAAGCGATGGCGATCGACACCCCGCCGGCTGTCTTGTCTCCGAGCGGGCCGCTGAGCGAAGGTTCGATCAACCGGGCGATCGTCGGCTCGGCCACGAAGCCGAGCATGATGGACACGAGCGTCACACCGAGCTGGGCGCCAGACAGATGGAACGACAGCGCTCGAGACATCCCAAGCGCGCGCTTGGCTCGACGGCTACCGGAGGCCGCCAGCGATTCCAAGCGGCTCCGCTCCACCGCGACGAGGGAGAACTCGGCCGCGACGAAGAAGGCAGTTCCGCAGATGAGAAGGAACACGGCCGCGAGGCCGACCACAGCAGCTATGGCAACCGCCTCGGAGAGACCGAACGATGTGGTGTTGATGGTAGCGACGGCCCGATCGACGCCGACGCGACCCAGCGCGCAGTGGCGAGCGCTCATCAGCGCCGACTCAGCCGTGACGGGCTCTGGGCCGTCCCGCTCCCTAGCGGAGGGGCACTGATGAGTGGGGAGCAGCTCGCGCTGGCCGCGCTGGCGATGGGGCTCGGGGCCATGGTGCAGGGCACGATCGGGTTCGGTCAGGCACTGGTGGCGACGCCGCTCCTGCTGCTGATCGACCCGCAGCTCGTTCCCGGGCCGGCCACGGTCGCGGGGATCGTGCTGAGCGTGCTCGTCGTCGTCCGGGAGCGATCCGAGGCCAACATGGGAGGTCTCAAATGGGCGATGGTGGGCCTCGTACCGGGCACCCTCCTGGCGGCCGTCGCTCTTGCGAACCTCCCTGCAACCGGCCTCGCAGTGCTCGCCGCAGCGATGATCCTCGCTGCTGTCGTCGCGAGCCTGGCCGGGTTGCGGGTCCCGCCGACCGGACGGGCGCTGTCAGTTGCCGGGCTGGTCTCCGGGTTCATGGGCACGACCGCCGCGGTGAGCGGCCCGCCGATGGCGCTCGTCTACCAGCGAGCGTCCGGTCCTGCGCTTCGGGCCACGCTGGCCCGGTTCTTCCTAGCCGCCTCCGTCCTGACCATCATCGCCCTCGTGCCGGCCGGCAAGCTCGGCAGCCATGCGGTCGTCACCGGACTGGTCATGGCCCCTGGCGTACTGCTCGGCTTCGCTTGCTCCGGCCTTCTGATCGGCCGCGTCGATCGCGGTCTCACCCGCATCGCTGTGCTCGCGGTCTCGGGCATATCGGCCCTCGCAGTTCTCGCCAGGGTCCTGTTGTAGAACAGGCTGATGCCGCTGCTGGGCCGTGACGTGTTGCTCGACGTGCTGCGCAGCGAGGGCGTCGTCCACCTGTTCGGCAACCCCGGGAGCACCGAGCTCCCTCTGATGGACGCGCTCGTGGAGGCTGACGACATTCACTACGTGCTCGCTTTGCAGGAGGCGACCGCAGTCGGCATGGCCGACGGCTACGCCCAGGCCACCGGCCGGCCCGCGTTCCTCAACCTGCACACGTCAGCCGGGCTCGGCAACGCGATCGGCAACCTCACGAACGCGCGCGCCAATGGCACCCCATTGGTCGTCACGGCTGGTCAGCAGGACGAACGCCACCTGGTCGACGACCCCCTGCTCTCGGGCGATCTGGTCGCCCTCGCCCGACCCGTCACCAAGTGGGCCCATGAGGTCCGCACCCCCGAAGAGCTCGGGACGATCCTGCGTCGGGCGTTCCACGACGCATTGGCCCCGCCGAGCGGCCCGGTGTTCGTGGCCATCCGTATGGATCACCTCGATCGCGAGGTCACGTCACGTGTACCTGACCGGTCGGTGGTGAACACTCGTGCCGTCGCGGGCGGTGTCGAGACGCTTGCTGGTCTGCTCACCGATGTTGCTGACGGACGGGTGGCGCTGATCGTCGGCGACGAGGTGGCCAGATCCGATGCGGTAGATGCTGTCATCGAGCTGTCCGAGACGCTCGGTTCGCCGGTGTTCGGCAGTCCGCTCTACGGCAGTTACGTCTTCCCGCCGACCCACAGGCTCTGGAGGGGGATGCTGCCGCCGTCGGCGGCAAGGGTGCGTACAGCGCTCGAGGAGTTCGAGCGGGTGCTCGTCATCGGTGGCCAGGCGTTCATGGTCTACCCGTTCTCCGAGGGATCCCCGGTGCCCGACGGTGTAGATCTCCTGCACCTGTCGCCCGACCCTGCGCAGATCGCTCGCGCCCATCCTGTCCTCTTCGGCACAGCCGGCGACATCAGGGCGTCCATCGAGGCTCTCCTCCATCTGGTGGTGGCGCCACACTCGACCGATACCACGACCGACGCCGCCGACCTCGCCTCTCGCACCGAGCAAGGTCAGCGGGCCGAGGTCGAGCGGCTCGATGCTGCGGCACGCGAGCGGTACAGCGCGGCACCGATGCATCCGATGGCCGCTGCACATGCCCTTCTCAGCGCCATACCGCCGGACGTCGCAGTGGTGGACGAGGCCATCACCACAGGCGTGTACGTGCGTGGCTTCCATCGTGTCGACGTGTCCGGTACGTACTTCTTCTGCCGTGGGGGCGGCCTCGGCTGGGGCATGCCCGCGGCATGTGGTGTGGCCTTGGGCTCGAGCCGGCCGGTGCTCTGCGTCGTCGGCGACGGGTCGACCATGTACTCCCCTCAAGCGCTGTGGACCGCCGCCCGAGAGCGCCTGCCGGTGGTGTTCGCGATCGTGGACAACGGCCAATACCTCATCCTCAAGCAGAACTTGAGGGCTATGCAGGGAACGTCGGCTCGGACCGAGCGCTTCGTGGGCATGGATCTCGATGGTCCCTCCGTGGACTTCTGCGGATTGGCCGAGGCCATGGGAGTTCGGGCCACTCGGGTGCAGCACACAGATGACGTAGCTTCCGCTGTCGCGCTCGCACTGGCTACCGGAGGGCCTCACCTCCTGCACGTTC
>JBBSGQ010000127.1:0-9186 GCA_038253965.1 Acidimicrobiales bacterium
ACAGACCACGTGCCGCATCCTACCCCGATAAACCGACAATCCGGAAGAAGGGCCCAACATGGGTCAGATCCGGCCAGCGCCCACCAGAGCGCTCCAGTAGTACATGCTCTCCACCTGCACGTATGAACCGGTGTGGGGCGCATGGATGATCTGACCACCGCCGATGTACAACGCCACGTGGTGAATCGGCGATCCATAGAACACCAGGTCCCCGGGTTGGAGCGCCGACAGCGGGATCTTGCGGGCCATGCCATACAGCGCCTGTGAAGAGTGCGGCAGGGACTTGCCGCCGTGGGCCCACGCCCACATGATCAGGCCGGAGCAATCGAAACCGGTACCTGGTGAAGCTCCAGCCCAGGTATAGCGCACGCCCAACACACTGCGGGCTGCGGCGATCGCCGCTGCCGCGCCGTTGCCGACCGGTGCCACAGGAGCCGGGGCCGGCGCAGTCGGTTGCGGCCTCGGTCGTGGCGTAGGTCGATTCGGCGGCGTGGTGGTCGATTGGACTCGAGCCCTGGGCGCCGGGGCCGTGGTGGTCGGAGTGCTCCGGGCACGGGCAGTGTCCGAGCGAGCCACCGACCTCGGCGCGGCCGGCGGAGCGGCAGCCCTGACACGTTCGGCTGCGGCCCGAGCTTCAGCCTCGGCCCGAGCACGCTGCACGGCGGCCAGCCGGGCCTCTTCGGCAGCCACCAGCGTCTTCAGCTCACCTTGGACGCGGTCGTACAGCTTCTGCGTGTCAGTTGCGGCGGCAGTCGCTGCCTTGCGCTTGTTGTCGACCCGAGCCCGAGCACCATCGGCCCGGCGCCGAGCTAGCCGCAGATCGGTGGCTCGGGATTCGCTGTCGGCTTTGGCGGCCCGCAGCGAATCGACGAGATCTGCCCTGTCGCCTACGGCCACCGAGGCGTACCCCTCCCGGGCGCCGAGATCTGATCCATCGCCCTTGAGCACGAGGGTGAGCGAGTCCTCGCCCCCACTCGTGTAGGCACTGACTGCATACCGCGCGAGGTTGCGCTGCCGCTTCCCGAGCTCACGGTTCGTGCGCGCTAGAGCGCGCTCGGCGGCCGACACCTGGCTCCCGACCTCAGCCAGGTGGATCTGGGCGTTGTCGTAGTCCTCGGCCAGGATCTCGACCTGCTGACGCAACGCGTTGAGCCGGGCCGCGATGCGCCGCGCCTCGGCCCTCTTGTCTCCGATGCCATCCCCTGACGCACTCGAAACCAGGAGTTGCGGCACCACCAGCATGGCGACGAGCACGCACAGAGCGAAGGTGCTCCGGCGAGCTGTCGTCGGCTGCGGCATCGCTGGCGACGTTACACCGCGACGACGAAGTGGTTACGACCATGCGACGGTCAGCGGTCGTCGAAGATCACTCACTCCCACTCGATGGTGCCGGGGGGTTTCGACGTGATGTCATAGGCGACCCGATTCACGCCGTCGACCTCGTTGATGATGCGGCTCGACATGCGCTCGAGGAGATCGTACGGAAGCCTCGCCCAGTCCGCGGTCATCGCGTCCTCGCTCATCACGGCACGGATGACGATCGGATAGGCGTAGGTGCGTTCGTCGCCCATCACCCCGACGCTGCGGATGTCGGGCAGGATGGCGAACGCCTGCCAGATCTCACGTTCGAGACCGGCTGCGCGCACCTCCTCGCGCACGATGGCATCAGCGTGTTGCAAGATGCCCACCTTCATCGGGGTCACGTCGCCGATGATGCGAACGCCGAGGCCCGGGCCGGGGAACGGCTGACGCCAGACGATCTCGTCGGGCAGGCCGAGCTCGGTGCCGACTTTGCGGACCTCATCTTTGAACAAGAGCCGCAACGGCTCCACCAGTTCGAAGTCCATGTCCTCCGGGAGGCCACCGACGTTGTGATGACTCTTGATCCGCGCCGCTTCGCGGGTCCCAGATTCGATCACGTCGGGATAGAGCGTTCCCTGGACGAGGAAGCGAGCGTCCTCGATCCCACCCGACACCTCCTCGAAGATGCGGATGAACAACTCACCGATCACCTTGCGCTTGTCCTCCGGATCAGCGATGCCGGCGAGGCGCTCGAAGTACCGATCAGCGGCTCGCACCTGGATCAGCTCGATGCCTTGGTGTCGCTGGAACGTCTCCACCACCTGGTCGCCCTCACCCCGCCTCATGAGCCCGGTGTCGACGAACACGCAGGTCAGCTGGGAACCGACGGCGCGGTGCACGAGCGCTGCGGCCACCGCGGAGTCGACGCCGCCGGAGAGGGCACAGAGAACTCTGCCCGTACCCACCTGCTGGCGGATGGAAGCCACGGCGAGCTCGATCACCGAGCCCATCGTCCAAGTTGGTTCGCATCCACAGACGTCGTACAGGAAGTGTTCGAGCATGGCTTGGCCATGCGGCGTGTGCACCACCTCAGGATGAAACTGCACGGCATGGACGCGACGCTCCACATCCTCCATCGCCGCCACCGGCGCATCAGGCGTGGTTGCGGTCACCTCGAAGCCGACGGGTGCCGTGCTGATGGAGTCGAAGTGGCTCATCCACACCTGCTGATGAGCAGGTTGACCACCCTTGAACAGCAAGCCGGGGGCGACGATCTCGAGATCTGTGCGGCCGTATTCGCCCCGACCGGTCCGGGCGACGAGACCTCCGAGTTGTTGGGCGACGAGCTGAGCTCCGTAGCAGATGCCGAGCACGGGGACACCGAGGTCGTACACCCCCACGTCGATGGTCGGTGCCCCATCGACGTGGACCGATGCCGGACCGCCGCTGAAGATGACGCCGGCCGGTGCCCGCTCGGCCAGTTCCGCGGCACTGATCGTGTGGGGCACGATCTCGCTGTAGACGTGCGCCTCCCGGACGCGCCGGGCGATGAGCTGCGCGTACTGGGCGCCGAAGTCAACCACCAGGATCGGGCCGGTCGCGCTCACTTGTGCACAGACGTCGCAGTGGCCGGCGTGACCATCAGCTCAGCCTTCTGCAGCTCCTTGAGCGTCTCGTATCCGCACATGGCCATGGTGTGGCGCAATGCGCCCATGAGGTTCGTTCGACCGTCGCTGCTGTGGGCGGGGCCGAGCAGCACCTCGGCCAGCGTGCCGACTGGTGGCGCTTGTACCCGACCGCTGCGCGGCACAGCGACATGCCCGGTGGCGATACCCCAGTGCCACCCGTGGCCCGGCGCGTCGGAGGCGGCTGCGAGCGGCGCGCCGATCATGACCGCGTCGGCCCCGCAGACGAGTGCCTTGGCGATGTCTCCCCCAGTGACCATGCCGCCGTCCGCGATGAGGTGGACGTACACGCCGGTCTCATCGAGATGACGCATCCGCGCACCGCGCGCGTCGGCGATCGCGGTCGCCTGGGCGACGCCGACACCGAGCACGCTGCGGGTGGTGGAGGCCTGGCCTGCGCCAACCCCCACCAGCACGCCAGCTGCGCCGGTCCGCATGAGGTGTAGCGCAGCCTGGTAGCTGGAGCACCCACCGACGATGACCGGGATGTCGAGCTGACGCACGAAGCTCTTGAGGTTGAGGGGCTCGGACTGGCTCGTCACATGTTCGGCGGATACGACAGTGCCTTGTATCACCAGCAGGTCGAGCTCGGCGTCGAGCAGTTGCTGTGCGAACGAAGGGATCCGTTGCGGTGTCATCGACGCACAGGAGACGACCCCGTCTGCACGAAGTTGCTTGATCCGAACCCCGATCAACTCTGGTTTGATGGGTTCGGCGTAGATCTCCTGGATGCGCGCGGTGGCGCGGTCGGCTGGCAACTCGGCGATCTCGGTGAGCAGCGGTTCCGGGTCGTCGTAGCGGGTCCACACGCCTTCCAGGTTGAGGACGCCGACACCGCCGAGCTCACCGATGCGTACTGCGGTCGCCGGGCTCACCACTCCGTCCATGGCGGCGGCCATTACCGGCAGGCTGAACGTGAAGGCGTCGATCTCCCACGACAGGTCGACATCTTCGGGGTCTCGGGTCCGTCGGTTCGCCACGATGGCGATGTCGTCGAACCCATAGGCCCGGCGGCCCGATTTCCCGATGCCGATCTCGACCTCAGCCACGACTCAGGGCTCGAGCGAACAGGACGCCCGTCGAGGTCGCCACGGTTGTCCTCGCCAGGCTGCGCCTGGCATAGCCATGCCGTATCGATGGGTCGCCTCGCCGAGCGACTCGGCTCCTCAGCGTCACGAAACCCAGTAGTTCGGGGATGCTGCGGTGGCTGTGACGTCATGAGGATGGCTCTCGCGCAGTCCGGCCGCAGTGATACGCACGAACCGGGCTCGTTGCATGTCGGCGATGGTCGCAGCACCGCAATATCCCATTGCCTGGCGCAGCCCACCCACCAGCTGAAACAGCATCCGGGCCACCGGACCCTTGTAAGCGACGCGACCCTCGATGCCCTCGGGTACGAGCTTGTCCACGTCGTCGACATCGCCTTGGAAGTAGCGGTCCTTCGAGAACGAGCGGGTCTTCATGGCGCCGAGGCTGCCCATGCCGCGGTACTCCTTGAATCGCTCACCCTGGTAGAGGACGACGTCTCCGGGGCTCTCGTCGACGCCGGCCAGAAGGCTGCCCAGCATCACGACGTCAGCACCGGCGGCGATCGCCTTGGCTATGTCTCCGGAGAACTGCACGCCTCCGTCGGCAACCACAGCCGCGTCGTAGCCTGCGGCCGCCTTGGCACAGTCGTGGATCGCGGTGAGCTGCGGAACGCCGACCCCGGCCACGACCCGAGTAGTGCATATCGACCCGGGCCCGATCCCGACCTTGACCGCGTTCGCACCGACGTCGAGCAGGGCTCGTGCGCCATCGCCGGTTGCCACGTTGCCGGCGACGATCGGGATGGCGAACTCGTCGACGATCTTGCGCACCACCTCGAGAACACCAGCCGAGTGGCCATGGGCCGTGTCGACCACCAACACGTCGACGCCCGCATCTGCGAGCGCGCCGGCCCGCTCCAGCGCATCAGGACCCGTGCCCACAGCAGCACCCACCCTCAGACGACCGCCGTCGTCCTTTGTGGCATCCGGGTGCTGGATCCGCTTCTGGATGTCCTTCACGGTGATCAACCCCGAGAGGCGCCCGCTGGAGTCGACGACAGGAAGCTTCTCGATGCGATGCCGACCGAGTATGGCCCGAGCCTCTTCCAACGTCGTGCCCTGCGGCGCGGTGATCAGGTTCTCGGTGGTCATGACGTCGGCGATGCGCTGGCCGGTGTCGTCTTCGAAACGGAGGTCGCGGTTGGTGAGGATGCCGACGAGGCGCCGGTCGGGGTCAGCGATCGGGACCCCGGAGATGTGGTACCGCTCCATGATCCGCAGCGCATCCTCGACGAGATCATCGGGACCGAGGGTGACCGGATCCACGATCATCCCGGACTCCGAACGCTTCACCTTGTCCACCTCGGCCACCTGGTCAGCGACGGACAGGTTGCGGTGGACCACCCCGAGACCGCCGGCCCTGGCCAACGCGATGGCGAGGCGGGCCTCGGTGACCGTGTCCATCGCCGCCGACACGATCGGGATGTTGAGCCCAAGGCTCGGGGTCAACCGGGTGGACGTCGCCACCTCACTCGGGAGAACGTCGGAAGCGGCTGGCACCAGGAGCACATCGTCGAACGTGACGCCAGAGGTGGCGAACTTCTCTTCGTAGGACGGCTCAGGACTCGCCGTATCGCCGGTCACGTCCGCTTCAGCCCTTTCAACATCTGACGGGCGATCGTGGCGTTCATCTGGTACACCGCCGACTTGCGAGCGTCACGCGCCATCTTCACCACGCTTCCGCCCGTCGCCTCCTCGATGCTGTCGAGACTCTCCACGATGGCCGCTTTGGTCGCATCGGTGGCCTTGTAGCCGGCAGCGGTCATCGCCTTGACGAGCTCGCTCTGCGCTATCGGTTCCGGAGCCGCCGAGGCGATGATGCGCAACGCTTCCTTCGTGAGCTCGGCACCCTGCTCGATTGCTTCGTGGGCGCTGAGTCGGCCTTCCTCCTGGCCATCGACCGACGCCAGCCAACGGCGGACCTTCACCACCAACTCGCCGTGGGTCTCTCCTTCGAATGACAAGCCTGCCATCGGTGCACGATACCGCTCGAGAAGTGTTGCTCGCCGCGATGCGGCCACGAACGTCCAAATCCCGGAGCGCTAGTTCAGGCTCGGATCGCCCGGGTGGTTGGCGAACCAGGCGAGCGGGCCGGCTTGGCGTCGAAGCACCGCAGGCCACAGCTCGGCCGGCTCGATCGAGAACACGTCTCCGGCTGCGGCATCCACGAGCCACCAGGCACCTTCGGCCAGCTCATCCTCGAGCTGGCCGGCAGCCCAGCCGGCTGAGCCGGCGAACAGCCGAACCTCCGGACAGGTGTTTGCATCAGCAGAGGCATTGAGGTCCACCGTCCCGATGTCGTTCACGACCGGCTGCCAGGAGGACAGCTCCTGATCGACACCTGGCCGGCCTAGCCCGATCACAGCGTTCACGCCGACCGGGCCGCCGATGAACATGAGCTTCGGCTCCGCCGCGGCCGAGGCCCACTCGGGGATGATCTCGGCCACGTCCGTACCGCTCGGGCGATTGAGCACCACACCGAAAGCTCCGACCTCCCCGTGGGCCAACAACAAGATGACCGTCCGCTCGAAGTTCGGATCACCGATCAGAGGGGTGGCCACGAGGAGCCGGCCGACGTGACTCATGGCCCTTGGGGCTCCCTCATCGGTGTCGCATCTCGCCTCGGCCGACAGTTCCAGTGGCCAGACCGAGGAGCTGGCGCAGCATGGCCGCCGTGGCTCCCCAGATCGTGTCACCGACGATGTCGAAGAAGTAGATCGACCGCTGTGATCCGAAGATCTCCCATCGCTCCTCGCGGAAGGTGTCGTCGTCCATCAGATCAGCGAGGGGAACGTGCAGCACTGCCTCGACCTCCGACGGTGCGCCAGTCAGCTGCGGAGGCGACGCGAGGGCGGCAACGAAGGGCACTATCCAGGAGCCGCTCGTGAACGTCGAGAGGTGATCGAGCTCACCGATCAGCTCCACACTCGACGGGTCGAGTCGTACCTCCTCCCACGCCTCGCGCCGAGCCGTGTCGGCGAGGTCCTCCCCCGGATCGCGCCCACCGCCCGGGAAGCTGACCTCACCACGATGAGAACGAAGGTGCCAGGCCCGTCTGGTCAGCACCACGTGAGCTTCGCCAGCGTCGTCGTACAGCGCGACCAGCACTGCAGACGCCCGACCCATCGTCGATTCGAGCGGAGATGGTTGGGCGGGACCGACGCACGCCAGTGCCGCTCGAACGTCGGCGACCTGGAGCCGCCGAGCACTGGCGGGCAAAGCCGCCCATGGCGCTGGCCCGCCTGGCTCGACGACCGTCGGACGGGGGATCAGCTGTCGGCCACCCCGATCCGGGACAGCGTCAGTGACCAGCCGTTCCTGTCTCCTCGTGCTGGGCGGCCAGGTGCTCGAGCAGCTCGCGCAGGCCGCCTGTCTTCAGATTGGCGATCACCCGCCCCGGAGGCGTCTCGCCGCGCTCCCACTCCATCCAATGGGCGAGCAGCTTAGACGAGTCGGCCGGCGGTCGATCCATGGCGGCATCGTAAGCCCACGCTGCGGATTCGGGTCATTCGACAGGCATATGCGCGGTGAAGTGACCCAAATCGGTGGATGCATTCACAGAAGGCCGGCCCCAAGGGACCGGCCTTCTGCACACTCGGACCGCAACCGTGGCTGCGACTCGACTCGTTACATCATGCCGCCCATGCCGCCCATGCCGCCCATGCCTCCGCCTGGCATCCCTCCGCCGCCGGCCCCCTCTTCCTCGGGCTTGTCGGCGACGATGGCCTCGGTGGTCAACAGGAGTCCGGCGATGGACGCTGCGTTCTGCAGTGCCGCTCGGGTGACCTTGGCCGGGTCGATGACACCAGCCTTCATGAGGTCTTCGAACTCGCCGGTGGCGGCGTTCAGCCCGATGCTGCCGGTTTCCCGTTCGATCTGCTGCACGACGACGGCTCCTTCGAGACCGGCGTTGTCGGCGATGAGCCGGGCCGGGGCCTCGAGCGCCTTGATGACTGACCGACCGCCGGTGGCCTCGTCACCCTTGAGCTTGCCGACCACCTTGTTCACTGCCGCGCGGGCCCGGATGAGGGTGGCACCACCACCAGGGACGACACCTTCTTCGATGGCCGCACGCGTCGCTGACAAGGCGTCCTCGATGCGGTGCTTCTTCTCCTTGAGCTCTACCTCTGTGGCTGCGCCGACCTTGACGACCGCCACGCCGCCGGCCAACTTGGCCAGCCGCTCCTGGAGCTTCTCACGATCCCAATCCGAGTCGGTGTCGTCGATCTCCCGCTTTAGCTGGGCGATCCGACCTTTCACCTCGTCGGAGCTCCCGGCGCCTTCGATGATCGTTGTGTTGTCCTTGGTGATGACCACCTTGCGCGCCTTGCCGAGCAGGTCGATGGTCGTGTTCTCGAGCTTGAGCCCGACCTCTTCGGAGATGACCTGACCACCGGTGAGGATGGCCATGTCGGCCAGCATCGCCTTGCGACGCTCACCGAAGCCAGGAGCCTTGACGGCCACCGAGTTGAACGTGCCGCGGATCTTGTTGACCACGAGCGTGGCGAGAGCCTCGCCTTCGGCGTCCTCGGCCACGATCAGCAGGGGCTTGCTGGTTCCCATGACCTTCTCGAGCACAGGCAGCATGTCCTGGACCGAGCTGATCTTGCCGTTGACGAACAGGATGAACGGCTCGTCGAGCACGGCTTCCTGGCGTTCCGCGTCGGTGACGAAGTAGGGCGACAGGTAGCCCTTGTCGAACTGCATGCCCTCGGTGAAATCGAGCTCGATGCCGAACGTGTTCGACTCCTCGACGGTGACCACGCCGTCCTTGCCGACCTTGTCGATGGCGTCGGCCAGCACCTCACCGATGGCCTTGTCGTTGTTGGCCGAGATCGTGGCGACCTGAGCGATCTCGCTGCGATCGTCGATCTCCTTGGCCTGGTCGGCGATCGATTGCACCACCGCGGCGACCGCCTTGTCGATGCCCCGCTTCAGCTCCATCGGGTTGGCGCCGGCGGCAACGTTGCGGAGGCCTTCCTTCACGAGGGCCTGGGCGAGCACGGTGGCGGTGGTGGTGCCGTCGCCAGCCACGTCGTTGGTCTTGCTGGCGACTTCCTTCACGAGCTTGGCGCCCACATCTTCAATCGGGTCGGACAACTCGATTTCCT
>JBBSGQ010000128.1:0-9176 GCA_038253965.1 Acidimicrobiales bacterium
ACGGGTTGCGTCCCAGGTCCAGTTCGAGGGTTCGGAATCGACGAAGATGACCCGCGCTTCGCCGTATCGATCAGGATCGTCGTCCCAGACGTACCAGTCAGCCTTCGGGTTCCTCCGGTTCTGGCGAGATTCCTGGAACCACGGGTGCTGATCGCTCGTATGGTTCATCACGAGATCGGCGATGATCTTGATCCCGCGCCGGTGAGCCTGCTCGATCAGTTCGGCCGCGTGACCGAGGTCGCCGTACTCGGGAAGGATCGTGAAGAAGTCAGAGATGTCGTAGCCACCGTCACGCAACGGTGACTTGAAGAAGGGTAAGAGCCACAGGCAGTCGATGCCCAGCCACTCGAGATAGTCGAGCTTGTCGGTGATACCCCGAAGGTCACCGTTACCGTCGCCATTTGAATCGTTGAACCCGCGAACGAGGATCTCGTAGAAGACCGCTCGCTGGTACCACGCGGTGTCCGCTGCCACAGCTGTTCACCCTAGGCATGGGACTGACCGTTTCCGGAGCCTTGACCAGGTCGGCCCGTCATGTCGCGTCGAGGTTGGCCAGGCGCGCGGCATGGGCATCCTGCTGTCGCTTCGCGTCGCCGTGGCGGCCGGCGAGCGTCAACGCAGCGACCAGAGCGGTGTGGGCCCGGTCGTCGTAGGGGTCGCGATCGGCGGTCTGGGACAGCCGCAGGACCATCGCGTCGTGATCGCCGGCATCCCGGGCGTGATCGGTCAGCGCCCGGAGCACCGCGGCGTGATACGTCGCCACCTC
Source organism: Acidimicrobiales bacterium (assembly GCA_038253965.1). Taxonomy (GTDB): domain Bacteria; phylum Actinomycetota; class Acidimicrobiia; order Acidimicrobiales; family Iamiaceae; genus JBBSGQ01. The sequence goes on from JBBSGQ010000128.1 coordinate 767, forward strand.
AGCTCGAGCGGCCGCAGGCCAATCGGCGTAGACGTCTTCGACCAGGAGTCCGCCTCGGGCGAGCTCCAGTGCGTCCTCCAGGACTTCTACACCCTGGCTGTCGCCGCCTTTCAGCCTGTGCAGCCCGACACTGGCCAGCTCCAGGAAGCGGTCGAGGTCGACGTCGAGGCGCGTGGTGCGCAGGGCAACTGTGTCTCTGTCGGCCCGCAGGAAGTGGTCGGCGGGCCAGCGGCGGTCCGGGTCGAGCGCCGAGCGGACCATCGTGAGGACGACCGACAGGCGGTTGCGGCCGCGGGCCAGCTCCACGCCCGGCCACAGCAGGTCGATCAACTCCTCACGCGACACGGCGGCACCGCGTCGGGTGACAAGGAGCTTGAGCGTGTCACGGGCCTTCTTCGACGACCAGCGCACCGGCTCATCCGCGCCCGCCGGGGTGACGGAGAACGCGCCGAAGGTCCGGATGATCGGCCCGAGCGGCTGCTGCTCGATTGCCTGACGATCGAGCTCGACGACGGGGTCAGACCCATCGAGGCTCAGCTCCGCCTGTGCCACGAAACCGGTCATCCCGAGGCGGGACCCGACCTCCACGACCTGCCGCAGGAGCGACCTCTGTTCGGACCGACGCTCGCGCCCACCGCTATCGAGCACAGATGCCAGCGCGAGCCGGGCTCGGGTGGCGAACCCGGGGGCGTCCTCTCGCTCCGCCCAGTCCAGCGCGTACCGGAGGTGATGCTCGGCCAGGTCCGGACGATCGGTCTCCGCCGCCGCCAGACCGACCAGCTCCGCCACCGGACCGGCGAACAGCGAGCAGCGGCCGAACATGACGAACTGGTCGGCGAACGGAGCGAGCTGGTCGACCAACCAAGCGCAGGTGTCGCGATCGTGGAGGAATACCGCTCCTCGGGTGAGAAACGTCATCAGGCAGAGCCAGTAGATGTCGCGATCGGATCGCTCCGCTTCAGCCCTCTGCTCAGCCACCAGAGATTCCACGGCTGCGGTCTCACCCCGCTCGATGTGAAGCAGCATCGCCACAGGGCCCAGATCTTCGATGGGCCAGGAGTGGACCAACTCGGCCATCCGGCCCTGCTCATGGCGCACGGCGATCACGACGGCACCGGCAATTCGAATGGTCAGCTTCTGGTAGAGCTCACCGGCCAAGGTGAGGCTGGCCCGTGCCCGCTCCTCGGCCTCGGCCAAGCGGCCATGAGCGAACGCCTCGCTGGCTCGAGCCACCGCCAGCCGCCACTCCCAATAGCGCACGCCCAGCACCTCGGCCACATGACCCCAGTCGTCGAGGTCATGACGAAGCGCGCTGAGTCGCCCGCTCTCGAACGCGACGCTGGCCGCCCAGTACGTCCGCTTGACCCGCCAACCGAGCTGGTCAGGAGACGTGGGACCCAACTCGGTGTACTCCCGGAGCCACCCCGGTCGTTCGGCAAAGGACTCGGGGCCGTGCTCGCTGGACAGCAACGCTTCGAGCACCAGGTCCCGGGCCTCGACGCCCGCGGTCACCAGGCCTTCCAGCTCCGATCGCGCCGCCCGCGACGCCCGGGCGTCTGGCGCCCTGCCGTCGGAGAAGGGCACGCCCAACAAGATGGCCAACGAAGCCAGCAGCTCGGCCCTACTGCGACCCGGATCGGCGCTGTCCGGATGATCGAGCGCCTCACGCAGCAGCGCGGGCGCCTCCTGCTCGCGTACAGGGCCGAAGACCGCGGCACGACACCGGGCGGCCCGAGCCAACAGCTCACCGGAGCCGGTGAGACGGGCGAGCTCGGTCACCCTTCGGGCGCGCTCGTTGCTCGCGTCGTTGTGGCCGATCGCTCCCAGATCGTCGGCGGCGCGAGCCAGTTCCTCGGCTTGTTGTCCGACCTGGCCGAGAGCGGCGAACAGATCCGCCGCCCTGTCCGACCACGCAGCCGCCTCTTCGTAGCCATAGACAGCCCGCGCAAATGCTGCGGCGCGCGAGGCCCAGTCCGCCGCCGGCTCGGCCCCGCCCACCAGCATCGCGTCAGCATGGTGCTGAGCGATCGCTGCCGCGTGTCGATCGGGCCGGGCACGGTACATGTCGAGCAGCGTCTGTGCCGCCCGCTGATGCCACACCGCCCGCTGTCTAGGCGTGAGGTCGTCGTGGATCGCATCGCGGACGAGGCCGTGAGAGAAGGCGAGGCGACAGTCCGAGCCGACGCTGACCACACCGAGGGCGATCGCCGGGTCGAGTCGGTCAGCCAGCTCAGATGTCGAGAGATCGAGCAGCGCTGCCAGTGCCGGCCAATCGCTCTGCCCGCCAAGGACAGATGCGGCGTTGAGTGCTGTCTGGCAGGCCGCTGGCACGCCCCGCAATCTGGCCCGAACGGCTGCCCGTACCCCGTCGGGCATGACGTCGACCGACTCGAAACCTGTCGACGCCAACACCCGAGCCGTTTCGTCGACGAAGAGCGCGTTGCCCGCTGTACGGCCGAGCACCGCGTCCACGACGGAGGAAGGCACGGCCTGGCCGACGATCCCTTCGAGCAACGCACCGACCTCGCGCCGGTCGAGTCGAGGCAGGCTGAGACGGCGACCGAAGCGCGCTACTTCACCGAGGATGGCATCCAGGTCGGGGTCCGCTCGCAGCTCGTGGTCCCGGTGCGTGCCGATCAGAAGCACAGGCACGTCAGCCACTGCGCGCACGAGGAATCGCATCAGCTCGAGCGAACCGACATCGGCGACGTGCAAGTCATCGAGCACCAGGACAGTCGGTTCCGCGGCGTGGGTTCGCAGCAGCCCGGCAACGTTGGAGAACACGGCGTAACGGTCGCCTCCGACGCTTCCTGTGATGGCCACGTCGGTGCCGCAGAGCGACCGCAGTACCCCGGTCCACGGCCAGAACGGAGCAGCGCCACCGTCCTCGATGCATCGGCCCCAGTGAACAGCCGTGCCCGCAGGAAGGGTGGCGTCGAACTCACTCACCAGCCGGGTCTTCCCGGCGCCTGCCTCGCCACCGACCAGGACCGGTACGAACTGCCCGGCGCACGCCGCGTCGAAAGCGTCATCGAGGGCGAACAACTCTTCGGAGCGCCCGACAAAGGGCGCTACGAGGTGCGGCATCATCAGGCCTGACAATACCGCCGGTAACAGTGTCATGCTTCGGCGGCGGGCCGGTCGATCCGCCAGGGGACCCGGAGATCGCCACCTTCCGGATGCCCTGTCGGACCCCGCTGTTTGACCTGACCCCCGCTCGGTCACCGCAGGTTCCCGCGATGTCGCAGCCAGCTTCGCCGACGACCCTTCAAGAAACCCTCAACTGCGGCAGCGGCGGCACAGCCTCAGCAATCGATACGGCGCACCTCGGGTGCCGGGCGCTCTGGCACCGATACATCCCCGGTGGGCCAACCGAGGTAGACGAGCGCGACGAGCTCGTCGGCAGGCCCGGTCTCACAGAGTGACCGCACGGCGGGCGCCAAGACCTCATCGATCGTCGCCCAGTGGCTCGCCAGGCCGAGCGCAGTCGCGCCGAGCAGGACGTTCTGCACGGCCGCCGCAACGGCATCGCGGTTCTCGGCGTGGCGGTGCGGATCATCGTCGGCGATCGAGCTCGCCACGAGGACCACCGGGCTCCGCAGGTACTTCACCCTGAGCTTGTTGATCTTCTTCTCGGCAAGACCCGCCGCCTGCCCGGCCGCCGCCATCGCATCGCCGAGGCGCTGACGACCGTCGCCGACGAACACCGCGAACCTCCACGGCCACGAACGCTTGTGGTTCGGGGCCCAGACGGCCAGCTCGAGCAACCGATCGATCAGCTCATCGGGCACGGGCGCGTCAGCGTCGACCAGCAGGCTGGTTCGGCGACTGCGGACAACCTCGGAGAGGACATCTATCGCCTCACGTCCGGCTGGCGCAATGTCCGGTTCTGGGCCATCGGGGTCGGACACAGGTCCGAGAGTGGCACATCGCAGCGAGCGACGCAGGAACCGAGATCCATCGCTTGCTCGCTACGGTCAAGCGATGCGAGCACAGCGAAGCTTCACCGTGCGACCCCGTCTCTCCGAGGAGCTGTCCGCGCTGGAGAGCCTGGCCATGAACCTTCGGTGGTCGTGGGACTCGCGTACTCGCGACCTGTTTCGCTGGGTCGATCCCGACAAGTGGGATGCCACTGTCCACGACCCGGTCCGGTTGCTCGGGCTGACTCCCGCCGATCGGCTCGAGGCGTTGGTCGGCGACCCGGCGTTCATGCGCTTCCTCGCCGAGGTCGGCGATGAGCTGCAGCGCTACCTCGCAGCGCCGCGTTGGTTCCAGGCCCGCTCTGGCTCGCCGTTGCGCCAGGTGGCGTACTTCTCGCCTGAGTTCGGGATCGCCGAGGCACTCCCGCAGTACTCCGGTGGTCTCGGGGTCCTGGCCGGCGATCACCTCAAGGCGGCCAGCGATCTGGGCGTGCCTCTTGTCGGCATCGGGCTGTTCTACCGGCACGGCTACTTCCGCCAGGCACTCGATGCGCAGGGCTGGCAGCAGGAGAACTATCCGGACCTGGATCCGTTCAGCATGGCGCTGACCCTCTGCGACGACGTCCGGGTCGAGATCGATCTCGCCGGCCAACCGCTCGTCGCTCAGGTCTGGCGGGCCGATGTCGGTCGCGTGCCGTTGTACCTCCTCGACGCGGACGTCGATGAGAACCCGCCCGAGATGCGCACCGTCACCGATCGTCTCTACGGAGGCGATGTCGAGCACCGGCTGCGACAGGAGATGCTTCTCGGAGTAGGGGGCGTGCGTGCGCTCGAAGCGCTGCACGTCGACGCTGACGTGTTCCACACCAATGAGGGTCACGCCGGCTTCCTCGGACTCGAGCGCATGCGACGGGCGATCGTCGATCACCACATGCCGCTTGCGGATGCGATCGAAGCAGTACGAGCCGGCTGCATCTTCACGACCCACACCCCGGTCCCCGCGGGCATCGACCGCTTCCCGCTCGAGCTCATGGACAAGTACTTCGGGCGCTGGGCGAACGAGTGCGGGGTGTCCGTCGCCGACCTCATGGCGCTGGGGCACCGGCCCGGAGACCAGCCAGATGAGCGGTTCAACATGGCGGTGATGGGTCTGCGCCTCGCCGGTCGGTCCAATGCGGTGTCCAAGCTTCACGGAGCAGTCAGTCGCGACATGTTCGCCGACCTGTGGGCGGACCTCGACGCAGAGGAAGTTCCGATCGCATCAGTCACCAACGGCGTGCACGCCGGCACCTGGGTCTCCGACGAGATGGACGACCTGCTCGGCCGTTACGTCCTGCCCGAGTGGGACGAGGCCGATCACGAACGCTGGAGCCGCATCACCGACGCTCCCGACGACGAGCTCTGGAGAGTGCTCGAGCAGGGACGTGCCCGGCTCGTGGGTTTCGCTCGCCGTCACCTGCGTGTCGCAGCCACCAACCTCGGCGGATCATCGTCGGACACGGCATGGATCGACAACGCACTCGATCCGAGCGCACTCACCATCTGCTTCGCCCGCCGGTTCGCCACCTACAAGCGAGCGGCGCTGCTGTTGTCGCAACCCGAGCGACTGCGAAGGTTGCTGTTGTCGTCGTCGCATCCTGTGCAGTTCGTCTTCGCCGGCAAGGCCCATCCCGCGGACGAGTCGGGGAAGGAGATGATCCGTCAAATCGCGGCTTACGCCGCCGACCTCGGTGTGCGCCACCGGTTCGTGTTCCTCCCGGACTACGACATAGCCGTCGCCCGCGCGCTGTACCACGGCGCGGACGTGTGGCTGAACAATCCGCGACGGCCGTTGGAGGCATGCGGCACGAGTGGCATGAAGGCCGCGCTTAACGGGACGCTCAACTGCTCGATACTCGACGGCTGGTGGGATGAGCTGTTCGACGGGGACAACGGATGGGCCATCGCCTCGGCTGAGGACGTCGAGGATCTGGACCGCAGGGACGAGGTCGAGGCCAACAGCGTGTTCGATCTCCTGGAGCGCGAGGTCGTTCCGCTGTTCTACGACACCGACGGCACGTCGGTGCCGCGCCGCTGGCTCGCCCGGGTGAAGCACGCCCTGGCCACGCTCGGCCCGTCGGTGGTCGCCTCGCGCATGGTGCGGGACTACGCCACCTACCTGTACGAGCCGACTGCTGCGCGCGCTGCTGCGCTGGGCGCCGAGGACGGACACCGGACCCGTGAGCTGGCCGCGTGGAAGGCCCGGGTCCTCGGCGCGTGGGACAGCGTGAAGATCGACGGCGTCGAGACCGACACGGGAGTCGCTGCGCTCGGGACGGTCCGAGGTGCGAGCGCTGTCGTGATGCTCGGGGACCTGTCGCCGGCCGACGTCGAGGTGCAGCTGGTACACGGCCCGGTAGGCGAAGCTGACGAGCTCGACCATCCGACAGTCGTGGCCATGTCAGCGTCGGTCGATGCGGGCGCGTCGGCTGCCGGAGATGGCGCGATGCGCTACTCCGCCGACTTCACCTGCGACCGCCCCGGCCGCTACGGCTGCACAGTTCGAGTCCTCCCCGTCCACCCCGACCTCGCCTCCCCCGTCGAGCTGGGCAGGATCACCTGGGCCTGACGGTGCCGAGCCGACCCGAGGTCGGCGCGCCTGTGCTGCTCAGGGCGGCTCTAGCGCACCGACCTTGGGTGATCCGGCCGAGCCTGGCGCGCTGGTGCTGTCAGGAGCGGCTCGAGCGCACCGAGCTTCGACCGGTGGCCGGTCGGCCGGGAAGTGCGCCGTGGCTACCGGCCTTGGAACGTGGCCTTGCCCGGGCCGTGGGCCTTGAACGACTCGACGCCGCTGTGCGCGTCCTCGGTGGCGAACACCTCGACGAACAGCTGCTGCTCGAGGTCGAGGCCGGCGCTGAGAGCGCCGTCGAGCCCGGAATCGATGGCCCGCTTGGCCAAGCCTTGGGCGACAACTGCACCTCGAGCAAGCTCCGCAGCTCGTTCGAGCGCCCGTTCGAGCACGTCGGCGTGAGGGACCACTTCGTCGACAAGGCCCATGGCAAGTGCCTCGGGCGCCCTCACCTGGCGTCCGCTGAAGATCATGTCCTTGGCCCGGGCCGGGCCGACCAGGCGGGCCAAGCGCTGCGTGCCGCCACCCCCCGGGATGATCCCGAGGAGGATCTCGGGTTGACCGAACGTCGCTCGCTCGGAGGCGATGCGGAAGTCGCAGGCGAGCGCCAGCTCGCAGCCGCCACCCAGCGCGAACCCGCTCACCGCGGCGATGGTGGCGCGCGGGATGTCGGCCACGGCATTGAGCGCCCGCAGGAAGAGGTCACCGATCACCCGGGCCTCGTCCGGCCCGGCGAACTCGTCGATGTCGGCTCCGGCGGCGAACACCTTCGGCCCCCCGGTCACCACTACCGCGCCCGGCGGGTCGTCAGTGAGCGCCTGTGCGACCCCGAGCAGCTGGCGCAGCACCTCGCTCGACAGGGCGTTGACCTTGGGGTGGTCGAGAGTGAGCACCGCCACGTCGTCCTCGCGCCGTTGCAGCGCCACGATAGGAGCGGGCCGGTCATCAGACATGGCGGCGGACCCTATCGCCGGTCGCCGCCCGAAGCACCTCGTCGGCTGCGGTGTACGGATCGAGCCGCCGGGCGAGAACTTCGTGCTCCAAGCGCTGACGGTCGGCCGCGCCGAGCAACTCCTCGGCGCGGCCCCGGAGGCGCTGTGTGACGATGAGCTGCAACTCGTCTCGCACCCGGGCTTCCCGCTTGGCCTCGAGACGCCCCTCGGCCTCGAGGTGATCCCGATGCTGCCCGATCGCCGCCCACAGGTCATCCAGCCCGTCGCCGGTCGTGGCCGTGGCACAGACGATCGGCGGCCGCCACCCTCGTGCTGCGCCGAGCTCGAGCATGCCGTCGAGATCTCGCCTCGACTCGGCGGCGCCGGGACGGTCGGCCTTGTTGATCACGAACACGTCTGCCACCTCGAGCAGTCCGGCCTTGTTGGCCTGCACCGAGTCACCCCAGCCCGGGTTGACCACCACTACCGTCGTGTCGGCAGCGGCCGCCACCTCGACCTCCACCTGCCCGACCCCCACGGTCTCCACGAGAACCCACGGAATGCCCACCGCGTCGAGCACCCGGATCGCCTCGGGTGTGGCGAGCGCCAGTCCTCCTAGATGGCCGCGAGTGGCCATGGACCGGATGAACACGCCGTCATCGAGGGAATGATCGCTCATCCGCACCCGATCGCCGAGGATCGCGCCTCCTGAGAACGGCGAGGTCGGGTCCACGGCCAACACGGCCACCGACGCTCCATCAGCGCGGATGAGGCCGACCAGACAGCTGGTGAGCGTGGACTTGCCAGCTCCCGGAGCGCCGGTGAGTCCGACCGTGTAGGCGCTGCCGCCGAGCGGATAGGTCAACCGGCCGACCTCGTGGGCCGGTGCCCCGCCCCGTTCGACCAGGGACAACAACCTCGCCAGGGCCCGCCGGTCGCCGCTCCGGGCG
>JBBSGQ010000129.1:0-9163 GCA_038253965.1 Acidimicrobiales bacterium
CGACCCATCGATACGGCATCGTTACGCCAGGCGCAGCCTGGCGAGGACAACAGTGGCGAGCCGACAGGCGAGCCGACCCATCGATACGGCGTCAGCCATCCACGACGGCCAGAGCGTGGCTGACCTGGTTGAGGGCGTTGGGGCCCGTTTCGGTCGCCACGACGATGTCTTCGAGGCGGGCACCCCACCGGCCAGGCACGTAGATACCAGGCTCGACCGAGAACGCGTGGCCTGGGGCGAGGGCAGTCGAATTGCCCTCGACGATGTAAGGATCCTCGTGCTCCTCGATGCCGATCCCGTGGCCGGTCCGGTGGATGAAGTGCGCGCCGTGCCCCGCCTCAGCGATCACGCGCCGGGTAGCAGCGTCGATCGCCTCGCACGAGGTGCCGACGATCGCGGCGGCCACCCCGGTGGCCTGGGCGTCCTCCAAGACCCCGTACAGCTCGGCGAACTCGGCCGGCGGCTCGCCGACGTGGACGCAGCGGGTGATGTCGGAGCAGTAGCCGGCTCCGCCCTCGGCGAGCATCGTGCCGCCGAAGTCACACAGCACCACGTCGCCCGACTCGATGATCCGGTCACTCGCCTGATGGTGGGGGCTTGCCGCGTTCGATCCGGCGGCGACGATGGCGAAGTTGACGCGGTGGTGGCCCTCGGCCAGCAACCGGCGCCCGAGATCAGCCGATACCGCGGCCTCCGTGCGACCACCCAGGGGGATCGCCCCGCGCTGCAGGTCGGCAGCTACCCGATCCGCAGCGGTAGCCGCTCGCCGCAGCGCTGAGACCTCGCCCTCATCTTTCACCGCCCGCAGCGGACCGGTGACGGCGCTCGCCTTCACGAACGAGACGCCAGGCAGTGCGTGCTGGACGTCCAGCACGAACCGCGCCCAAGTGCGGTCACCGATCGCGACGGTCGCAGGCCGGCCGCAGAGGTCGGCGACGATGGCAACCGGATCTTCGGCCTCTCCCCAGGACCGGATGCCGAAGACGTCGGGCCGCTCGACGACGCGCGGAGCTTCCAGACGCGGCACGACGAGCGTCGGCTCGTCGTGGCGAGGCACTATCAGCATGGTCAGACGTTCCAGCGGCATCGCCTCGTAACCGGTCAGCCACGGAAGGTCAGCCCCGACAGAGAGCAGCAGAACGTCGATCTGCTGCTCGTCCATCGCCGCTCGCACTCGTCGGACTCGCTCGCCATGCACCCGCCGAGCCTACGGGTACGGCCAGGGTGATGGTCGCCCCTCAGCGCTCTCGGATCGCACGCCCGTACAAGTCGACGATGCCTTCGGCAGTGTCGTCCCAGTGGTAGCGGCTCGTCCGTTCGTGTCCACGCGCGATGAGCATGTCCCGCAGATCCTCGTCGGTGAGCACTGCCGACAGAGCGACCGCGAGAGCTTGTGCGTCGCCGGCCGGGATGAGCTGAGCGGCACCACCCATGACCTCGGGTAGCGCGCCCGCCGTGGTGGTGACCACCGGTGTCCCCACCGCCATCGCCTCGAGCGGAGGTATTCCGAAGCCCTCGTAGCGCGACGGATAGGCGAACACAGATGCGCCTCGCAGCAAGGCGACGCGCTGGTGCTCGGTCACCCAGCCCAGCCGGCGGATACGACGGCGGTGGAACGCGAGATCGCGAGCCGCGGTCAGCGCTGCGGCCCCCCACCCGTCGGGGCCGGCGATCACCAGATGAAGGTCGCGGTCGGTGGCAGCAACCTCATCGAACGCCCCCACCAACATCGGCAGGTCCTTGCGAGGCTCGACAGTCCCGAGGGCGAGGACGTATCGCTCGGCCCCGGCCAGGTACCGGCCAGTAGCCGCGTCGGCTCCGACCTCGTCGGGAAGCGGCGGGCTCAAGCCGTTCGGCACGACCACCAGGCGGTCGGCGTCGACCGAGAAGGCACCTTTGACCTCGTCGGCCACGAATTGGCTGACGGTGTGGACCCACGCTCCCCGCTCCACTGCTCTGTCGATCAGCGCTGGATACTGACGAGTGTCGACCGTGCACAGTTCGGGGAACCGGACCGACGTGAGGTCATGGATGGTCACCACTCGGGCGGCCCGGCGGGCCGGCGGCACCACGAAGTTGGGACCGTGGACGATGTCACAGGACCCGGCCAGCCACTCCACCGGCGGCACGCTCGCTCGGAGCCACGCGGCCCGACAGAGCCGAGCGGGTGCTGTCCGCTGAGCGGCGCGCACGCCACGAGGCAAGGCGGAACGAAGTCGTCCCTGGCCGCGCCAGGTGACAGCGAACGCCGTCAGGTCGACGTCGTCCCGCTCCGCCAGCCGGCCCACGAGCGCGTTGGTGAAGCGGGCCACGCCGGTGTGGGCGTCGATCAGCGATGTCGCATCGAGGGCCACTCGCATGGGTTTCGTCGAACCGAGCAGGCCAGACCTCCGGGTGAGAACGAGCCGCCGCCGCGGCGGATCGGCTCGGTGCGGTGGACGCGACTGTCAACTTCGGCGCACTCGTGCCGACTACATGTTGACATCCCCTGTATGAGGTCACGTCCATGGGCACGCCAGCCCGCAACAGAGTCGCCCGTCTAGCCGTTGGCTTACCTGCAGTGTTCCTGTCGTGGGCGTTGCTAGTCGGGCTTCCGCCCCTCGCCCGCACGCCGACCGGTCACGGTCATCTCGTCGCCCATACGATGAAGCTGACCGGCCCGGGCGCTGCAGGGCGCGCAACAACGACCCGCGCCGCCGACCGCGCGTGGACGGCCACGGTGTCGGTGGACGCTCACACGCAATCGGTGAGCCTTTCGTGGTCAGGTGCACCATTCGGATCGGCAAGTGTCCGTTCCCGATCCGCCGGGCGATGGTCGAGCTGGACGACCGACACCGCCGAGCCAGATGAAGGTCCCAACCGAGGGGGCAACGGACGCTCCGGCATAGGTCCGATCTGCTCGGTCATGGTGGGAGCGACACCGTCCAGGTTCGGGTCCTGCGCGGCCCGCTCACCGATCTCGCGCTCGATGCGATGCACTGGGAGCGACCGCCTGGTGGCGGCATCGCCACCGCCGGGGCCGACCCGGCGGCGCCGGCGATCCACCTTCCGAGCGAGTGGGGCAGCGGCGGTTGGAAGGCCAACAATCCGGGCTGTACGAGCGCTCCGGTGGTCATGGGCAACCTGAGCTTCGCAGTCATCCACCACACGGTGAACTCCAACACCTACTTGCCTGGCGACGTGCCTGGCTTGCTGGCGTCCATCTACCACTACCACACCGATTCTCTGGGCTGGTGTGACACGGCTTACAACTTCATCATCGATCGGTTCGGCGGCGTCTGGCAGGGCCGCAGCGGCGACATGGCCAAGCCGATCATGGGCGGTCATGCGAAGGGCTTCAACACGTCGAGCCTCGGCGTGGCCTTTCTCGGCCAGTACCACCCAGGCGCTAGTCCTGCGGTAGCCCAGCCGTCACCAGCTGCCCTCGATTCGGCGCGAGACCTCATCGCCTGGAAGTTCGGCATGCACGGCATCGACCCGAACGCCACCCTTTAGGTGAAGAGCGAAGGCAGCACGCGATATCCCGCCGGAGTCGTGGTGACGATCCCGACGATCATCGGTCACCGCGATGTCGGACTCACCGCCTGTCCGGGTGACTACGTCTACAGCCAGCTTCCCGCCATGCGGCTGCGCGTCGCCGCGCTGCTGGCCGCGAGCAGGGGATGGGCACCGTTCTCGTCCGCCTCGAACCTCATCGCGCAGCAGTACCGCGATGTGTTGCGTCGCGAGGCCAGCGCTGCCGAGGTCGCCTCGTGGACGACGGTCCTCGAGAGCCGGACACGGAACGTCGGGCAGATGGTCGCCACGCTTCTCAAGTCGCAGGAGGCAGACACCAAGGTCGGCTCGGTCATCCGGCTGTACTTCGCCTTCTTCCTGCGTCCGCCAGATCACAACGGCATCACGTACTGGCTCGACCAGCGGAACCGAGGCCGGACACTTCCGAGCGTTGCCGAATCCTTTGCCGCATCTGCCGAGTTCGGCACCCTCTACGGAAGCCTGTCCGACGCGAACTACATCCGCCGGGTGTACCAGAACGTGCTCGGCCGATCACCCGACACGGCAGGCCTCCAGTACTGGCTGGCGCGCCTGACCGCGCATGTGTCACGGGGCCAGCTCATGGCCAGCTTCTCCGAATCGAAGGAGTACGTCGCGGCCAGCGCCGATCGAGTGCTGCTGGCCTCGAGCTTCGAAGCCATGCTCCGCCGCGCCATCGACCGGCCAGCGCTGGACCACTACGTCTCCCTCCTGGAGCAGAACACGAGCCTGTCGTCGATCACCGCCACGCTGTTCGCCTCTGCCGAATACCAACGCCGCTCCTGAACCCCCCTTGTGACCCGTGGTCGCCCCGAACTGGTGAGGGTTCAGCGGTCGGTGCCGGCAGATTCGGCTCGCAACATGGCCAGCTCGGCGTTGAGATCGGAGCGGAGACGACCCAGTTCGGCACGGAGAACCTCGAGCTCGGCCCGGAGTGCCTCTGTGTCCCGTTCGGTCGCTGCGGCGACCCGGGTTCCCAGTCGGTCGAGCAGACGTGTGGTGAACCGACCGGCCAGACGCCGTGCAGAGCCGGGGTGACGTCGAGCGGAGGGCCGGGTCATCCCCTGACCTGCCGAGGCGTTCGGATCAAGTCGGGATCGCAGACGGGCGATCGCGTCGAGGTGAACGGCGGGATGGGACATGGGGTCAACTCCTGTCGTCAAGCTCGGCGAAACACTCGGCTGCGACTGCCGCACGAGCACAGATGCGGGCGGTTGGAGGGGTCGCCAACTCGGCCAGGCGCCGGTCGAGACGGCTGGCGGGTCGGGGCCGACCCGGGTCGGACGCAGCCAGACCCAGCCGGTCGAGCACCACGTTTGAGATGCGTCCTACATCAAGGGTGCTCTCGGCGAAGCGCCGGGCAGCAGAGGAAAGGCGCGCCGCCCACTCGTCATCGGAGGCGATCGCCCCGGCCAGCGCGGTTCGGGCTGGCGAAGCATCCCGCTCGGCCACCTCCACCTCGTGGCCGGGTCGAAGTCCGAGCCGATCCACCTCGGCCGGCGTGGAGACGACCGGCGTCCCGAGGGCCAGCGCTGAAGCCAGCATCGGCCCCGAGACCACTGCCGCTGCAGCCAAGGCGAGCGCTGTCATCGCGCCGCCTGCCGGGTCGGCCTCGGCCTCGATGGTCACCACGAGCTCGGCCGGTAGATCGTGGCGCTCGCGCCACCGTGCCCGCACGAGCGGGGGCAGCACCGGCAGAGACCTTGTGTCGAGCGCCGCCGCCGGCACCGCGACCGCGCCCAGGCCGATCGCCATCCGGTCGCTGCTGAGCAGGACCCGGACGTCGAGATCGTCGCCATGTGGTTCAGCGAGACCGGGCACGCATCCGAGCTCCTCGGCGTTCGCCACCCATACTGCGACGGGCAGGCCCGGTGGAGCGACGTCCAACGCGTCGATCGAAGCGGCGAGCACTCCGTCAGGCCTGCCGTCGATGCGATCAAGCGAGCGGATGTCCACCTGCGCGGCCAGCTGTCGCACGAGCGCCCGCAATGGCTCGGTGCTCCCAGGGGTGGCGATGACGGCAAGCACCGGTCGACGATGCTCCTGTTCACCGTTCGGTCCGGGCGGAGACCTCATGAGCGAGGGACCAGCGTGTCGACCACCCGTTCCCAGGAGAGGTCGACCACCCGGGCCCGTCCAGCAGCACCCATGCGTTGGGCAAGGTCGGGGTCGGCGGCCAGAGCGTCGATGGCGGCACCCATCGCCTCGGCCGAACCGTCGGTGACCAGCCCGGTCACCCCGTCGGTCACCCATTCGAGCACACCACCGGAGTCGACAGCGGTGATCACCGGCACGCCGGCCAGAAAGGCCTGAAGGGTCACATAGCCGTAGTCCTCGTCGAGCGGCGCGTAGAGCACGGCGACCGCATCAGCCATCAGGTCCAGCAGTGTTGCATCGTCGACGAAGCCGGCCACCTCGATCCGGTGGCCGATGCCGGCCGAAACGACCCGACGGTCGAGGGCGTCGGCCATCGTCCCCCGGCCGGCGAGCACGCCGGATATACCCGAGCGCGATGCGGCCAGAGCGTCAATGAACAGCTCCGGCCGCTTGTTGCCCTCGAGCCTGGTGACGCACAGCACGTGCTTGCCCGGGCCGCCGCCCGCCCGCGGCCGCAAGCGGTCGGCCAGTGGCGGTGGATGGTGCAGCGTCACCGCATCGAGACCGTTGAATCGGCGGAGTCTCGACGCAACCACCGCCGACGTGGCATAACGGCGCTCCGCCTCACCGATCACCCGCGTGTCCCAGTCGACCAACTGGCGGTGGAGGTCGATGCTGTCGTCATCGAGCCCGAAGTCACTCCAGGCCTGGCCGAGTCCGTCGTACGCCGCCCGGTGCTGGTGGGCGAGCCACAGCACCTTGCGAGGATGACGGGCGAAGTACGCCGGAAAGTTGAGCGGGATCACGACGTCCGCGTCGAGGGGCAACAACCGCCAAGCCAACGCGGCATCGAGGAGCCGCTCGCGATCCCACGCTGCAGGCACCAGGACCGCCTCCGAGCGATGCCCGGCTGCGCTCAGTGCGGCGACGAGGTTCTCCACATGCAACTCCAACCCGCCCTGCATCAATGGCACCTGCGCGGCGCACACCAGCACGTCCATCTGGAGGAGTCTCGCGGACCGGACCGACCACTCACCGGCGGACCGCAACCGGCTCGCATAGCGAAGTTGACCAGAGGGGCGAGGGTAAGATTTGCCCGTCATGGATCCCCACCGGCGCCTCGCCCTCGTGCCGCCGCGCTACGGCACCAGCGTGGTGGGTGGGGCGGAGCTCGTCCTGCGCGAGGTGGGTCGGGGGTTGGCTGAGCGCGGCTGGACGGTCGAGGTCTTGACAACTTGTGCGCTCGACCACTTCACGTGGGCCAACGAGGTGTCAGCAGGAGTCGAGATCGATCGTGATGTCACGGTGCGGCGCTTCCCGGCGGTCAACGACACCTCCGGTCGCGATCGCCGACTTGTCGAGACCATGGTCAGCCGGGATGAGATGCCGTCTGTTGCCGAGCAGGAACGGTGGATGAACGACAGCCTGCGCTGTCCCGAGCTGTTCCACCACCTCCTCGACCACGCCGGGGAATATCGAGCGATCGTCGTCTCGCCGTACATGTTCTGGACGACGTTCGCCGCCGGTCAGATCGCCCCTGGACGAACGATCGTTCGTCCGTGTCTGCACGACGAGCCGTACGCGCGGTTCGAGCTGTTCCAACCCCTGCTGAACGGGGCGGCCGGCTTGTGGCTGAACACCGAACCCGAGAGGGAACTGGCCGCTTCACTCTTCCAGCTTCCCGCCAACACCGAAGTCATCGGCGAGGGCATCCCGGTCCCAGACCGGTATGACCCTGCAGGCTTCCGGTCTCGACACGGCCTCGGCGCCAAGCGGTTCGTGCTGTACGGCGGACGGCGCGAAGGGGCCAAGGGTTGGGGGGTGCTACTCGATGTGTTCGCCGACACCGTCCGCAAGGACGACGTGGACCTCACGCTGGTGACGTTCGGGGTGGGTGACGTGGCGGCGCCGGATGACGTCACCGAGCGGGTGATCGACCTCGGCCGCATCAGCGACACGGAGCGCGACGACGCGATGGCCGCAGCTGACGCCTACATCCAGCCGTCGGCTCTGGAGAGCTTCTCGCGGACGATCATGGAGGCGTGGCTGGCAGGCACACCGGTGATCGCCAGCGGAGCCAGCGCCGTGGTGCGGTGGCATTGCGAACGTTCCGGTGCCGGCCTCATATACGAAGATGACTACGAGCTGGAGCAGTGCCTGCGCTTCGTCGCCGAAGCTCCCGATCTCGCCGCCTCGCTCGCGAAGCCAGGCCGTGACTACGTGCTCGACAACTACACGTGGCCGGTGACGCTCGACCGCATGGAAGCCACGCTCGAGGCGTGGCTGTGAGCGAGCCCGAAGGGCGAGCGAACCATCGGAACGGTTTGCTGGCATCTCTCGCCACGCAGTGGCGAGCGCTCGTTGGCCGCGACCAAACGACACAGCACGACCATCGACCAACGAGCGAGCCCGAAGGGCGAAGGATCGAACGGGTCCTGATGGTCAGCCCGTATCCGCCCTGGCGTGACGGCATCGGCGCCTATGCGGTGCAGGAGGTCCGGGCTCTGCGGCGACTCGGTCATCACGTCGAGGTCGTGTCGCCTCAGCCGTCTGCAGCCCACCACCACCTCGATCTCATCGGCCCGCGAGGGGCGCTAGCGCTCAGTCGACTGGCTCGTGGCTTCGATCGCATGGTGGTGCAGTTCCATCCCGACGTCTTCTACAGGCATCCAGCGACGCCAGGATCCCGCATCGCCGAGGGGGTTGCGCTCGGCGCCGCATTGCGGACCGGTCCTCCTGCTGAGATCCGTCTGCACGAGGTGGATCACCGTTGGGCCGACCGCACGGACCCCTCGGCCAGAGCGAGCCGCTTCCTGTTCCGATCGGCCGACCGGGTCACCGTCCATGTGCCCGACCATCAGACGTTGATGATCGACAGCTTCGGGGTTGACCCCGCGAGGGTCGCGCTGGTTCAGCACGGTGTCGACTTCATCCGTCGGGTGAGCGACGATCGTGTCGTCGCGCGAGCGATGCTCGGCCTGCCGGCCGACGAGCACATCTTCCTGTGCATCGGTTTCATCCAGCCGCACAAGGGTTTCGATCGTGCCGTCCAGGCGTTCCGTGGTCTCGACCAACGCGGTGCTTCGCTACATGTCGTCGGGGCCATGCGGGTCGACGATCCGACAGGTGCGGATCACCAGCGTGAGCTCGAGCACCTCGCCCGCCAGGTTCCCGGCGTCCATCTGCACCTTGGTTTCGTGAGCGACGACTCCTTCGACAGCTGGATCGTCGCGGCCGACACCGTGGTGCTCCCCTACCGCCACATCTGGTCCTCCAGCGTGGCCGAGCGGGCGGCACTGTACGGTCGGCCGGTCATCGCGACACGGGTCGGCGGCCTGGCCGACCAGCTCGGGAGTCACGCAAACGCAACGCTTGTCGACGACAACACAGAGCTTGCTCGCGCCATGCGATCGGCAGGAGCAAACCAGGGCGCCGACGACCAGCGCAGCGCGTCCATCGAGCCTGCAGAGCTCGTGTCCGGCACGAGCTGGGTGTTCGACGGACCCGCCGACCGCTCGACGGTCGCCGACGA
>JBBSGQ010000130.1:0-9127 GCA_038253965.1 Acidimicrobiales bacterium
AACATCGAGGCGACGCTAACTGTCTCGTCTCGGCCTCAGGCTCGAGTTCTGTGCGCAACCGGCCGAAGAACGGGTCGGACGACCCGCATGCTGGCCGGTACCGTTGCCCGATGGCCCAGGCGAACGTTCCCGACAAGCCGTCACTCGAGGGTCTCGAGACCAAGTGGGGCGAGCGCTGGGAGGCTGACGGCACCTACCGGTTCGACCGGACGAAGACACGCGCCGAGATCTACTCGATCGACACGCCGCCGCCGACCGTGTCCGGCTCGCTGCACGTGGGCCACGTGTTCAGTTACACCCACACCGACGTGATCGCCCGCTTCCAACGGATGCGCGGCAAGGAAGTGTTCTACCCGATGGGTTGGGACGACAACGGGGTGCCCACCGAGCGCCGGGTGGAGAACTACCACGGGGTCCGTTGCGACCCATCGCTGCCCTATGACCCAGGTTTCGCGCCACCCGAGAAGCCGGGCAAGGACTTCGTCCTCGCGTCGCGCCGCAACTTCGTGGAGCTGTGCCAGAGGCTGACCTCCGTCGACGAGCGCGCGTTCGATGAGTTGTGGCACCACTTGGGGCTGTCGGTCGACTGGTCGATGACCTACACCACCATCGACGACAACGCCCGGGCCACCGCGCAGCGGATGTTCCTACGCAACCTGGCCCGCGGCGAGGCCTACCTCTCGGAGGCACCGACGCTGTGGGACGTCACGTTCCGCATGGCTGTCTCCCAAGCCGAGTTGGAAGACCACGACCAGGCCGGCGCCTACCACCGCATCTCGTTCCACGGGCCCGATGGACCGGTGTTCGTCGAGACGACCCGCCCAGAGCTGCTGGCCGCCTGCGTAGCGTTGGTCGCTCACCCCGACGACGAGCGCTACCAGCCGCTGTTCGATCGCACAGTCACCACACCGGTGTTCGGCATCGAGGTTCCGGTGCGGGCCCACCCCTTGGCCGAGCCGGACAAGGGCTCAGGCATCGCGATGATCTGCACCTTCGGCGACCTCAACGACGTCACGTGGTGGCGCGAGCTCCAGCTCGACACCCGGGCGATCGTCGGTCGCGACGGCCGCATCGTCGCTGAGGCACCGGCCGGGCTCGAGAGCCCCCAGGCGCGGGCCGCGTTCGAGCGATTGACCGGGACGACGATCCACACAGCCCGCGAGCGCACTGTCGAGCTGTTGAGGGAGTCGGGCGACCTGCACGGCGTGCCCCGCCCTGTCACCCACTCCGTCAAGTTCTACGAGAAGGGCAACAAGCCGCTCGAGATCGTCACTTCCCGGCAGTGGTACCTCCGCAATGGAGGGCGCGACATCGACCTACGCGACGAGCTGCTGTCCCGAGGCAAGGAGCTCGAGTGGGTGCCGGACTACATGCGGGTGCGGTACGAGAACTGGGTCCAAGGTCTCACGGGCGACTGGTTGGTCAGTCGGCAGCGGTTCTTCGGTGTCCCGTTCCCCGTGTGGTACCGCCTCGGCGACGATGGTTCTCCCGACTACGACGAGCCGATCCCGGCTGACGAGTCAAGCCTTCCCGTCGACCCGCAGTCGGAGTGTCCCCCTGGTTTCGCCGAGACCCAGCGCAGCCAACCCGGCGGCTTCGTCGGCGATCCCGATGTGATGGACACCTGGGCCACATCGTCGGTGACACCGCAGATCGCCACCGGGTGGGAGCGGGACACCGATCTGTTCGAACGGACGTTCCCGATGGACCTGCGCCCCCAGGCCCACGACATCATCCGCACCTGGCTGTTCTCCACGGTGGTCCGGTCCCACCTGGAGCACGACGCGCTCCCCTGGATGACCGCCGCCATCTCGGGGTTCGTGCTCGACCCTGATCGCAAGAAGATGTCGAAGTCCAAGGGCAACGTCGTCACGCCCCTGCCGCTGCTGACGGAGTACGGGTCGGACGCGGTCCGCTACTGGGCAGCTGGCGGCGCGCCCGGCACCGACACCGCTGCGGACTTCGGCCAGATGAGGGTCGGCCGCCGCACGGCGATCAAGGTGCTCAACGCGAGCAAGTTCGTGCTCGGTCTCGGACCCGTGCCAGCCGATCCAGCAGCCGCGGTCGCCACAGCTGTCGACGCGGCGATGTTGTCGTGGCTGGCCGAGACGATCGAGTCCGGCACTGCGGCGTTCGAGGACCATCAGTACACGCGGGCCGTCGATCGGATCGCCACGTTCTTCTGGTCGTTCTGTGACGACTACCTGGAGCTGGTTAAGGCCCGAGCCTATGGCGAGGGACCCGGCGCCGACTCGGCCCGTGCTGCGTTGGCCGTCGCGCTGTCTGCGCAGCTGCGGCTGCTCGCGCCGGTGCTGGCGTTCGTGACCGAGGAGGTGTGGTCGTGGTGGAAGGAGGGCTCGGTACACCGAGCGCCGTGGCCGACCGCCGCCGAGCTCGGCCCCGCGCAGGACAGCGCCGACAAGCACGTGCTGACCGTGGCGACCCAGGTTCTCGGCGAGATCCGCAAAGCCAAGTCCGACGCCAAGAAGTCGATGCGGCTCGATGTCGCCTCGGTGGTCGTGACCGCCGGAGCGAACGATCTCGCCGCGCTGCGGCATGCGAGCGAGGACGTGAAGGCAGCCGGTCGCGTGGACGAGCTGGCGCTGGTCGAAACGAACGAAGACGCAAGGATGACCGTGGAGGTCACGCTCGCCGAGAGCTGACCCGAGCCGGCCGCTCCCCCACACGAATTTGGGTCATTTCACCGGAACTATCGCAGTCGATCGACCCAAATCGGCGAGAGGTGGAACCGGACGAGGTCATGGCGCCAGCTGGGTCACTTCGCAGGAGGCATGCCAGCTCGCGTCCACAAACCCGGCGGCACGTCGATCCCGGCTTCTCTGAGTGCGACAGCGATGCGCGCCCGCATCGCCCGGCCGACCGCGTATTGCGAGCCCGGTCGGGTCTTGCCGATGACCCGGATGGTCATCCCGTCCGGACCGAAGTATTCGACGCCGAGGACCTCAGGTGCATCCAACACCTCAGCGACGAAGCGCTTGTCGATCCAGATCTCCTCCGCGGCCGAACGGATCGCCGACTGGGCGCGCTCGACGTCGGCTGAAGGGCTGATCGCGATGTCGAGCACCGCGCGCGCCCACTGTTGGGACTTGTTGCCGACCCGTTGGATCTGGCCGTTCGGGATGTGCCAGACCGTGCCCTCGAGGTCGCGCAGCCGGGTCGTCCGCAGCGTCAGCGCCTCGACCACACCCGACGCCTCACCGGCATCGATGATGTCGCCCACCCCGAACTGGTCCTCGATGAGCATGAACGTTCCGGACAGGAAGTCCTTGACGAGGCTCTGCGCGCCGAACCCGAGCGCCACCCCCGCGACACCGGCCCCGGCCAGCAAGGGCCCGAGGTCGAGGCCGAGGGACCCGAGCACGTAGATGAGCGCGAACGAGAAGATCACCGCCGAGCACAGGCTGCGCAGCACCGCGGCGATGGTGTGCGCACGCGCCGCCGAGCGGAGGTTCCACTCCCCGGTGGCCAAGAACACCGACGGCGTGCGCTCCCGCAGACGCTTGAGGCGGCCCGACTCGCTGGAGCCTTCGATGCGGGACGCGAACCGACGGATGGCCCGACGCAACAAGCGGTTCATCACGAACGCGCCGAGCAGGATCAGCAGGATCTGGAGAAGGGGGCCGAGCAAGAAGTCGCCGGCCTTGGCCAATCCAACGCTCTCGGTGCGTTCGAACAGGAAGCGACATACGTTGGCGGGTCGGGGGCCGCAGGCCTCGGTGCGCTTCGCCGGATCGACGACCAGCGTGACCAGGACCACGAGATGGAACCCTATCGACGCGGCCCGGAGCCCGGCGGCGTTCAGGCGATCGCACCGGCACCGTTCCGACGGGTCTGCGGCAAGCTCGGTTCAGCGGGCCGCCCCGACGAGCTCTCGGTCGGGCTCGGGCTCGCGGACATCCTCGAGCGGTGAGACCGGTCCCCGACCGGGCAGGTACTCGGGCGAAGGCAGCGCCTGCTCGCCCTCGATGTCCAGGTGCGGCAGGAGACGGTCGAGCCAAGCGGGGAGCCACCAGTTGCGATCGCCCAGCAGATTCATCGTCGCCGGCACGAGCACCATCCGGATGACCGTCGCATCGAGGAAGATCGCAGTCGCCAGCCCGACACCCATCATCTGCACCGTGTGGTCGGTGCCGAGGGCGAAGCTGCCGAACACGCTGATCATGATGATGGCAGCCGCCGTGATCACCCGAGCGGTGTGGGAGATGCCGGCCGTGACGCTGCGTTGGTTGTCCCGACAGCGCAGCCACTCCTCCCGGATGCGCGACATCAAGAACACCTCGTAATCCATCGACAGCCCGAAGAGGATGGCGAACATGAACATCGGCAGGAAGGCGATGATCGGGAGTGACTCGGTGACGCCGAAGAGGCTCGCCCCCCAGCCCCACTGGAACACCATCACGATCACCCCGTACGCCGCGCCGATGCCGAGGAGGTTGAGCAGCGCGGCCTTGAGTGGCACCAGGATCGACCGGAACACGACGAGCAGCAACAGGAACGACAGCAACAAGACCGCTCCGATGAACACAGGAAGGCGCGAGCTGATCTTGTCGGAGATGTCGATGAACGCCGCCGTCTCGCCGGCGACATACACCGCACGGACACCGGGTGTCCTCGCGGCCTCGGGAACGACGCCAGTCCGCAGGCGGTGGACGAGCTGCTGGGTGGCTGCATCCTGAGGGGAGCTCTTGGGGAACACGGTCAGGATCGCCGTGTCCCGCTGCTTGTTGAGGATCGGCTGCGGCGCAGCGAACGCCACGTCGCGATCTGCGGCGATGCGACGGACGAGCGCAGGCAGGACAGAGTCGGGATCGGCTCTGCCGAGGTCGACTGCGATCATGAGCGGGCCGTTGAAACCCTTGCCGAAGCCGGCCGACAGCGTGTCGTAGGCCCTGCGAGTGGTCGACCCGACAGGATCGTTCCCGGCATCGGTCTGGCCCAGCCGGATCGTGAAGAACGGCACGGTCAACGCGATGAGCAGCAGAAGACTGCCGACGACGTATCGCCTCGGATGACGGCCGACATGACCCGACCAGCGCGATGCGTAGCCATCCTGGTCGATCGCACCTCCCGCCTTGACCAACGGGATCTTGAGCTTGTCGATGGCGTGGCCGGCGAACCCGAGCAGCGCGGGCAGCAAGGTGAGCGCGGCGATGACCGACACCAGGACCACGGCCGCGGTCGCGTAGCCCATCTTCGCAACGAGGGGGATGCCGACGAGCTGCAGGCCGCAGATGGCGATGATCACGGTGGTGCCAGCGAACAACACGGCCTGCCCTGCGGTGGCGATGGCCCGGCCGACCGATTCCTCCACGGTCATCCCCTGCCGGAGGTGCTCGCGGTGTCGGGTGACGATGATCAGTGCGTAGTCGATGCCGACGCCGAGCCCGATCATCGCCGCAAGGGTCGGCGCGACCGTCGGGATGGTCACCAACGATGAGCCGATGGTGACCAGTGACAGGCCGGCACCGAGTCCGAGCATCGCGGTGACCAGCGGTAAACCCATGGCGACCACCGAACCGAATGCCACGAGCAGAACGAAGATGGCCACGATCAGCCCGATACCTTCGCTAGCGCCACCGATCTGTTGACCGTGGAACTGCAGCTCGCCGCCGAAGTCCACACGCACGCCCGAGTGGCGGAGCGGCTGAGCCGCGCTCTGCAACCTTCTCGCCGGTGCGGTCCCGAGCTCGGGAGCGTTGCTGTCGTACTGAATGGTGGCGAAGGCGACTCGACGGTCGGGCTCGAGATCGAGCATCTGTGGCGTGACGATCGGCGACACGTTCACAACGTGCGGCTGTTCGGCAGTTCTCGCCAGCAGGTCAGCGATGCCGGTCTGCACGCCCGGCGAGGCCAGGTCTCCGTCGTCGACAGAGATGACCATGCGCGCCGTCGCTCCGGACTCCGAGGAGAACCGCTGGGTCAGCAGATCAACGGCACGTTGGGTCTCTGTCCCGGGGATAGTGAAATCGTCGGCGGTGTGCCCGCCCAGCATCGAGCCTGCGAGCCCGAGTGCCATCAGGGCGAGAAGCCAGCCGCCGAGCACCCGCCGGCGGCGGCGCACGGCCGATCGGCCGAGGCGGTAGAGGACACGCGACATGCTCGGCTCCGTTGCGATGGAAAGCACACGGAGGCTCCGCCGTGCTCTTCCGAGCAATCGGCTGCGGCGCCGTGATTCAACCGCAACTACGGGGGTTCACCCTACCGGTCGCTTGTCCTCCCTGTGGGCCGGCTCAACCGATCTTCAGGACGTCGATCACGAAGATCAACGTGTCGCTCGGCGCGATATCGGGAGGTCGACCCTGGTCGCCGTAGGCCAGGGAAGCGGGGATCCACAGCAGTCGGCGGCCACCAGCCCTCATGCCCTTGATGCCCTGGTCCCAGCCGGGGATCACGTCGCCGGCGCCGAGCGTGAACGGCGAAGGCTCCTCGCGGTCCCACGACGAGTCGATCTGCTTTCCCGAGGTGCAGGAGATGCCGACGTAGTGCACGGTGAGCTTGTCTCCGCCGACGACAGCTTTTCCTCGGCCCCGCTTCAGATCGCGGGTCTGCAGGCTGGTGACCGGTTTGGTCGGAACGGGGATGTCGGTGGGTTTTCCCGCCGCCTTGGGGATGGACCCCAGCTTCCGACATCTGGTGGCCGCTTTCGTCGGGACCGGTGCTGTCCTCGCCGGGGCGGTCGTCGGCGTGGCGGTAGTACCGATGGTGCGGGTATTGGGGGCTCGGTCGTCGCGATGGTCTCGGTAGCCCAGCACGCCGGCAACGAACGTCGTCGCCAACAGGACCACGCCGATCGCGAGCACCAGCGGCCGGGAGCCGAACGTCAGCGGCGATGACGGCCGCCCTCCCCCCGGTCGCGTCGGTGGCGGCGGGGGGACCACGTTCGGCGACGGGATCCCGGTTGGCTCCAAGGGGGGTCCGGGGAGATCGGCCACGTCAGGGCTTGCTCGTCGATGTCGTCGTCGAACGGGACGTCGGCGCGGTCGTGGTGGTCGAGCCGGGCTTCGACGTCGTGGTCGAGCCTGACGTCGGCGCTGTCGTGGTGGTATTCGGTGCCGTGGTCGTCGTGGTCGGGGGCGGTGCCTTCTCCACCTTGAGTAGCTCCACGACGAACACGAGTGTGTCGTTGCTCCCGATGGTCGGTGGCTGCCCGGTCGCGCCGTACGCGAGGTCACCCGGGATCACCAAACGTCGTTCGCCGCCGACCTTCATCCCGACGAGGCCGTTGTCCCAGCCCTTGATGACCTTGCCTGTGCCGAGGACGAACTTCAGGGGAGCGTCCTTGTCCTTGCCCTTCTTCCCCCACGACGAGTCGAACTCCCGGCCACCGGAGCATGCGATGCCTACATAGTTCACAGTGAGCTGCTTGCCTTTCTCGGCTGGGGCGCCCGTGCCCGGCCGCAGATCCTGGACCACGAGCTTGGGGGCGGGGGCGCTCGGCATGGCCACCTTCGTCGGCTTGCCCTTCGACTTGGTCAAGGGAGCGACCTTTGCACAGCGGGGCCCCGCGTCACTGACGACTGTGCCGTCCTCGCTCTTCTTGCCACAGCCTGCGAGCACCATCACGAACACGAGGCAGAGCGCGATGGCCGTTGGCGGCGCGCCGCGTCCGGTGGCGCGCTGGCTCCTCGACATGGTCCGGCACCCTATCCGGCCCGGTTCGGTGGTCCGGGCGCGCCCGGTGCGGCGACGACGCGCTCGACGTCAGGCAGTCGACGCCTCCGTCAGGCCAGCCAGCGACCGGGACTTTCGAGGTCGAGCAGGAACCGCTTCCGGTCCGCTCCGCCGCCGTAACCGGCAAGGCTTCCGTCAGCGCCGATGACTCGATGACACGGAACGATCACCGAGATCGGGTTGCGGCCGTTGGCTTGACCGACCGCGCAAAAGCCATTGGGGCTGCCGACACGCCGAGCGAGCTCGGCATAGCTGATGGTCTCGCCATACGGGATCCGGCTCAGCTCCGCCCAGACCCGCAGCTGGAAAGGGGTCCCCGCGGGACACAGTTGGATGTCGAACGTCTCTCGCCGGCCAGCGAAGTAGGCGTCGAGCTCCGAGATGACGTCGTCGAACACCGGATCTTCCCGGCGGGTTGCATGGTCGATCTCGGGTCGCCCCTTGTGAGGTGACATGTAGAGGCCAGTGAGGCCGTGGCCGTCGCTCGTGAGCAACAGATCACCGATAGGGCTCGCAACGACAGTGGCATGGGACCGGGCGGTGGCTTCTTGGGTCACGGGCATACGTTGACGGTACGCCGCGCGACGCGGGGCGTCTGGCGGAAATCGGACCAGGCGGCACCGTCGCTGAGGAGCCGAGCCGATAGGCGAGGCGACCCATCCATACGGCATCGCTACGCCAGGCGCAGCCTGGCGACGACAACGGTGGCTATCCCGACGGGCGACCTATTCGCTCGAGTCCTCAGTGCGCGACACTGGCGACGTCGATGCGACGGAGGGGGACAGACGCGTGTCGGAGGCGAAGCCGGATCTGCTGGGGCACGTGAGGAGCATCTGCATGGCGTTGCCGGAGGTCACCGAACGGCTCAGCCATGGCGCTCCGACCTGGTTCGTGCGAGACAAGAGCGTCTTCGTGACGCTTTGGGAGAACGGTCACCACGGCGAGAACTTTCCGCATCTGTGGTGCGCAGCCCCACCGGGGGTGCAGCAGGATCTCGTCGACACAGAACCCGACCGGTACTTCCGTCCGCCCTATGTAGGTGGGCGCGGCTGGCTGGGTTTGCGGCTCGACGTCGCCGTCGACTGGTTCGAGGTCGGCGGCGTCTGCGAAGAGGCCTACCGCACCATCGCGCCCAAACGCCTCGTCGCCGTCCTGGACGACCGAGCGACGTAGCGCGGCCCGCAGTCGTAGGCGGTTCAGCGTTCGACGGTGATGCGCACCAGGCAGCGGTGATCGCGCTCCATCGCTGCGCCGAACTCGTCCCAGTCCGGATGTTCGCCTTGCACCGACCGGTAGAGACCGATGAGCCCGTCCATCGCCTCGGGTAACTCGACGATCTCGGCGCTCCCGTCGATCTGCACCCAGTCGCCGTAGAAGTCGTCCGACAGGACACACAGCGACGCCCGAGGATCGCGACGGAGGTTCTTCGTCTTGG
>JBBSGQ010000131.1:0-9080 GCA_038253965.1 Acidimicrobiales bacterium
ACGGTGAGCACGCGGTCGGCGTCGCCGTCGAGCGCGAGCCCGACATCGGCGCCCTGCGCGAGCACGGCTTCCTGCAAGCTCTGTGGGTAGGTCGAGCCGCAACCGGCGTTGATGTTCGAGCCGTCAGGGTCGGCGTGGATCACGGCGAGCTCGGCGCCGAGCCCGAGCAACACGCGGGGCGCGATGTGCGACGCGGCCCCGTTGGCGCAGTCGACTATCACCCGGAGTCCGTCGAGACGCCGGCCGCCGAGTATGCCGGTGAGATGGCTCTCGTATCCGTCCGCACCGGCCGGGTCCGAGATCACCGTGCCGACATCGGATCCGAGAGGTCGCTCGTTGCCACCTGAGAGCTCTTCGCTCGCGCCTGGCTCTCGGTCCAGCTCGGCTTCGACTCGTTGCTCGGTGGCGTCGTCGAGCTTGCGTCCGCCGGGGGCGAACAGCTTGATGCCGTTGTCGGCGAACGGGTTGTGCGACGCCGAGATCATCGCCGCAGGAACCATGCGTGCTGCGGAGGCGAATGCCACACCAGACGTCGGGAGCACACCGAGATCGGTCACCTCGACCCCTTCGGCCGCAAGTCCGGCGGCCAGCGCCGCCGTGAGCATCGTGCCGGATTGTCGGGTGTCGCGACCGATCAACCAGCGACCATGACCGACGGGGCCCCGGAGCACCCGCGCTGCGCTTCGCCCCAGGGCGACAGCCAGCTCCGCGGTCAGCTCGCTGTTGGCGACACCACGGACCCCGTCGGTGCCGAACCGTGGCGTACGTCGGAGGGCCGTCATGGGTCTGCGGTGCCGTGTCCCGGCCGCTCGCGGCTGGTGGCGATCAGCGCTTGGAGTACTGCGGCGCCTTGCGAGCCTTCTTCAAGCCGTACTTCTTCGATTCCTTCTCCCGATCGTCCCGGGTGAGGAACCCAGCCTTCTTGAGCAACTGGCGCGCATCCGGGTCGAGCTCGAGCAGGGCCCGGGCGATGCCATGGCGCAGCGCGCCGGCCTGGCCGGTTGTACCACCCCCGTCGAGCGTGGCGTCGACGTCATACACCTCCGCGGTCTCGGTGACCCGCAGCGGTTCGGTGAGGATCATCCGGTGCGTGTCGGACGGGAAGTAGTCCACCACGTCACGGCCGTTGCAGGTGATCTTGCCTTCGCCGTTGCGGATACGGACCCTGGCGACGGCGCGCTTGCGACGACCAGTGGATTGGATGAGCGGCTTGGGCACGAATATCTCCTACGCGTGGCTACGCGCGACTGCGGGCGGAAGGGAGCTCGAAAGACTGCGGGTTCTGGGCCGCGTGGGGATGGACCGGACCGGCGTACACCTTCAGCTTCTTGAGCTGGGCGCGTCCGAGGCGGTTCTTCGGCAACATGCCGCGCACGCTGCGACGCACAGCATCGGCAGGCCTCTTGGCCAGCAGATCCGCGTACGTCTGCTCCTTTATGCCACCGGGATACCCGGAGTGGCGGAACACCATCTTCTTCTCCGCCTTCCCCGAGGTCAGCACGACCTTGTCGGCGTTCACGATGATCACGTGATCACCAACGTCGATGTGCGAGGCGTAGATAGGCTTGTGCTTACCCCTCAGGAGTCGCGCTACCTCTGTGGCCATGCGCCCGAGCACGAGGCCCTCGGCGTCGACCACGAACCAGGTCCGGTCGATCTCGCTGACTTTCGGAGAGTAGGTGCGCACGCGCTGTCCTTGCTGATCTGGCTGGCTTGTGCTCGGGGCGGCGCGGCGCGCCGGCCTCTGAAGCAGCGGGCAAGGATACGGCGTGGCCGGGCTCGGCGGCAAATGGCCGGACTACGGTCTCGGGGCGTGGAGGATCGGGCTCATCTGGTGACGCCCGCTGACATCCTCGCCGCGCAGCGCAGACTCGTCGGCGTCATCAGGACGACGCCGCTCGAGCGTTCGGCCACCTTGTCGGCGCTCTGCGGGCGGGACGTCTTCCTCAAGCACGAGCACCGGCAGCGCACCGGCTCGTTCAAGTTACGAGGCGCCTACAACCTCATCTCCGGTCTGGCGAGCGACGTGACCGGAATCGTCGCCGCCTCGGCCGGCAACCACGCCCAAGGTGTCGCCCTCGCCGCCTCGCTCACCGGCCGTCGTTCCACGATCTTCATGCCCGCCGCAGCAGCGTTGCCGAAGATCGAAGCGACGAGGTCGTACGGCGCAGAGGTGATCCTGGGCCACGCGCTGGTCGACGATTGCATAGCGGAGGCACGAGCCTTCTCCGCTGAGACCGGCCGTCGCTTCGTACCCCCTTTCGATGACCCCTCGATCATCGCCGGCCAGGGCACCCTCGGCCTGGAGCTGCTGAACGCACCAGCCGCGACGGAGGCTGTCCTCGTGCCGGTCGGTGGCGGCGGCCTGCTCGCGGGGATCGCCGCGGCGCTGGCCGACGCCCGCCCGTCGATGCGGGTCGTTGGGGTGGAGGCCGAAGGCGCGGCCTCGATGCAGGCCTCGCTCATCGCAGGGAGTCCGGTCGCGCTGACTGACGTGCACACCATTGCTGACGGCATCGCCGTGAAGTCGCCGTCGGCCCTCACCTTGGCCCATGCCCGGGCGTTCTGCGACGAGGTCATCACGGTGACCGACGCCGAGATCGGCCGGGCCCTCGTGCTGTTGCTCGAGCGGGCGAAGATGGTGATCGAGCCGGCCGGTGTCGTGGGGCTCGCGGCGCTCATGTCGGGCAAGGTCCCAGGCGATGGACCCGCTGTGGCTGTGTTGTCGGGCGGCAACGTCGACCCCCTCATGCTGATCCGCCTCATCGAGCACGGCCTCACCGCAGCTGGGCGGTACCTGCGGCTGCGCATAGTCGTTCCGGATCGACCGGGAGCGCTCGCCCGCATCACTGCGACGGTGGCCGATCTCGGGCTCAACGTGATCGAGGTGACGCACCAGCGCCGTGGCTCGCTCGTGGCCGTCGACGAGGTCGAGGTGATCTTCACCCTGGAGACCCGCGATCCCGCTCATCGCCTCGAGGTGGTAGCAGTCCTCCGCGGGGCCGGTCACGTCGTCGACCTGCTGTGACGCTGCCCGACGAGCCGCACGAATTTGGGTCATCTCGGGTCGCTGTACGACCTCAACGACCCAAATCAATAGCGGACAGCCAGCAACGTCAGGCCGTGCGCCGGGGCGAGCTCGGACGCGAACCGGCGGTCGCGAGATCGGACGATGGCAGCCATCTCACCCGGACGCCGGCGGCCAGAACCCATCGCCACCAACGTGCCGACAACGCTGCGCACCATTTGATGGCAGAAGGAAGAGGCCTCGATCTCGAACCGCAACACGCCCTCCCCGTCGTCGGTCCAACCAGCGTCAGTCACCCGTCGAACGAGCGATACCTCGCGACTATCGCTCTGCTTGGGCCGCCGACAGAACGACGAGAAGTCGTGCTCCCCGAGCAGCGCATCGCACCCGAGCGACAGGCTGAAAAGGTTCAGCGGCGATTCGACGTGCCACGACACGCCTGCCATGAACGGGTCCGGCACCGATCGGTTGAGGATGACATACCGGTAACGTCGCCCGGTCGCCGAGAAGCGGGCGTCGAAGCCCGGTTCGACTATGGCGCCATCACGCACGGCGATGGCCGGCGCGCACAGCCGGTTGATGGCGCGCTGGAGGTATGCGAGATCGAGACGGTGGGCGGACGCGTCGAACGTCACGACCTGTCCGACGGCATGGACCCCGGAATCGGTGCGCCCGGCGCAAGTCAAACTCACAGGATGGCCCATGACCCGGCGGATCGCGTTGGCCAGCGTGCCGCCGACCGTCCTGACCCCCGCGTTCGGCGCGAAGCCACGGAACCCGCGGCCGTCGTAGGCCACCGTCAACCGGACCCGAACCGTCGGCCCACCCAGAACCGCTGAGTCATCCGAGTCGAACAGCGTCACGGCCGACGACCGTACCGCTCACCCCCGCAGCAGACGCCCCCGCCCCAAGCCCGGCGCGCCCAAGCCGCTCACAGCGGTCTCAGCGCACCAACCTCCCCTGTTCCAACCGTTCTCGCCCAAGCCCGGCGCGCCCAAGCCGCCGACAGCGGTCTCAGCGCACCAACCTCATGTGTTCTGGCGGCGAGCGACGAGGCTCAGACCAGCTCGATCTTCGCCATCGGCGCGTTGTCGCCGTGGCGAGCACCGAGCTTGAGGATCCGGAGGTAGCCGCCGTTGCGGTCGGCGTAGCGCGGCCCGATTTCATCGAACAGCTTGGCTGCTATCTCCCTGTCGTTCAGGTACGACACGACCTGGCGGTGACGGTGCAGGCCACCCTTCTTCGCCTTGGTGATCACCTTCTCGGCGATCGGGCGCAGCGCTTTGGCCTTGGCCTCGGTGGTGACAATGCCTTCCGCCGCGATCAATGAGGCGACGAGGTTCGCCATCATGAGCCGTTGGTGCGACGCGTCGCCGCCGAAACGGCGGCCTCGTTTCGGGGTAGCAGGCACGTCACTCGCTCCCGCGCAAGGCGAGGCCGCGCTCGTTCAGCTTGTCCTTGACCTCGTCGAGCGACTTCTGTCCGAAGTTGGTGATGGCCAGCAGGTCGTCGTCGCTCTTGCGGAGCAGTTCGCCGACCGTGTTCACCTGTGCCCGCTTGAGACAGTTGCGAGGACGCTCCGAAAGATCGAGGTCCTCGATCGGCAGCTCGAGATCGGGCGAGCCCGATGCCAGCGCGCTCGTCTCGCCGAGCTCCAGCCCTTGGGGCTCCTCGCTCATGTCGGCGACGAGCTGCACGAGCTTGGTCAAGGTGTCGCCGGCCGACGCGAGGGCATCGCGGGGCGTGATGGAACCGTCCGTCTCTATGTCGAGGATCAGCGCGTCGTAGTTGGTGTCCATCTCGACCCGGGTGGGCTCGACGAGGAAAGTGACCCGACGCACCGGCGAGAAGATCGAGTCGACCGGGATCACGCCGATGGTGCTGCCGGCACGCTCGCGATCAGCTGAGACGTACCCGCGGCCGCGCTCGACTGTGATGTCGATAGCCAGGCGACCCTTGCCGTTGAGGGTTGCGATGTGCAGATCCTTGTTGAGGATCTCGATGTCCGATGTGGTTTGGATGTCTCCGGCAGTGACCTTGGCTGGGCCACGCGAGTCGATCCGCAACGTCACCGGTTCGTCGGACTCACACGTCAGGACGAGGTCCTTGAGGTTGAGGATGATGTCGGTGACGTCCTCGGTGACGCCGCCGATGGTGTCGAACTCGTGCAACGCGTCGTCGAAGCGAACCTGGGTCACGGCTGCGCCAGGGATCGACGACAGCAACGTGCGGCGCAATGAGTTGCCGAGCGTGTGGCCGAAGCCAGGCTCGAGCGGGCTGATGGCGAAACGCTGTCGATTGACCTCTTCGTCGCCGAACGGCTCGACCGTCGGCCGCTGAATGACCAGCATGGGATTGCCTTCCTCGAAGTGAGCGGGGAGTTACTTGGAGTAGAGCTCGACGATGAGCTGCTCGCGTACGGGCACATCGATGTGCTCGCGCAGCGGCATGTCTCGCACTGTGACCTGGAAGCCGGAGTCCCCGGACTCCAGCCACGGCGGGCTCTGGCGATCGAGCGTGTCGAGGTTGTGGCGCACGACGATGAAGGAGCGAGCCTTGTCGCCCAACTCGACGACGTCGCCCTTGCGCGCCTGGTAGCTCGGGATGGTGACCCGGCGACCGTTCACCTTGACGTGGCCGTGGCGCACGAATTGACGGGATTGAGCTCGGCTCGATCCCCAGCCAGCCCGGAACACGACGTTGTCGAGGCGCTGCTCGAGCATCCGCAACAGGTTCTCGCCGGTCACGCCGGTCTGGCGGTTGGCTTCGACGTACAGGTTGCGGAACTGCTTCTCCATCAACCCGTAGATGCGGCGGCATTTCTGCTTCTCACGAAGCTGGATCAGGTATTCCGAACCTTGACGCTGACGGGCTCGACCGTGGTCTCCCGGTGGGTAGGGGCGCCGTTCGATCGGGCACTTCATGGAGTCGCACTTGGCGCCCTTCAGGTACAGCTTCATCCGCTCGCGCCGACAGAGGCGGCAGACCGGTCCGGTGTAACGAGCCATGCTCGAGTGCTCCTGCGATCAGACCCGGCGCCGCTTGGGAGGGCGGCAGCCGTTGTGGGGGACGGGGGTGACGTCTTTGATGCCGGTGACCTCGATGCCGGTGTTCTGCAGCGAGCGGATCGCCGTCTCTCGACCCGAACCGGGGCCCTTCACCACGACATCGACCTTGCGCACACCGTGCTCCATGGCTCGCCGAGCACATTGCTCGGCCGCCATCTGCGCAGCGAACGGCGTCGACTTGCGTGAGCCCTTGAACCCGACGTTGCCCGCCGAGGCCCAGGCCAGGACGTTGCCGTCCTGGTCGGAGATGGCCACGATCGTGTTGTTGAACGAGCTCTTGATGTGAGCGATGCCGTAGGTGACGTTCTTGCGTTCGCGCTTACGAGGACGGCGGCCGCCTGGCTTGGGCTTGGCCATCTACTTCTTGACCTTCTTCTTGCCAGCGACAGTCTTCTTCGGTCCCTTGCGCGTGCGGGCATTGGTGTGGGTGCGCTGACCGTGGACCGGAAGGCCCTTCCGGTGGCGCAGCCCTTGGTAGCACCCGATCTCCATCTTGCGTTTGATGTCCTGCTGGATGTCGCGCTTCAGGTCGCCTTCGACCTGGAGGTGCTGGTCGACGTACCCGCGGATCAGGTTGACCTCTTCGTCGGTTAGATCTCGCACCCGCGTGCCCTCGTCGATGCTCGTTGACTGGCAGATCTCCTCGGCTCGAGAACGTCCGATCCCGAAGATGTAGGTGAGGGAGATCACCAGTCGCTTCTCACGAGGGATGTCCACTCCGGCGATACGTGCCATTCGTTCAGCCCTGCCTCTGCTTGTGCCGGGGGTTGGAGCAGATGACCTGCACGCGCCCATGGCGGCGGATCACCTTGCACTTCTCACAGATTCTCTTGACGCTGGGACGGACCTTCATTGCTGCCTCAATGCTCTTGAGCTACTTGTACCGATAGGTGATGCGGCCTCGGGAGAGGTCATAAGGAGTGAGCTCGACCTGCACCTTGTCGCCGGGGAGGATGCGGATGTAGTGCATGCGCATCTTCCCCGAGATGTGCGCCAGGACCTTGTGCCCGTTCTCGAGCTCGACTCGAAACATCGCGTTCGGGAGCGGCTCGGTGACGGTCCCCTCGAGGACGATTGCATCTTCCTTGGGCTTGGGCAGCGGAGAGCTCCTGCTAGAACTTGCGGTTGAGACCGGGCCTGGCTCCCGCGCGCCAAGCGCGACCGGCGGCAGGGCCGAACGAACATGCTATCGCCTTGCGAACTAGAGGCCAAACCCGCCAGGTCGGCCCCTCAAGGCAGGGTCAGGACCTCAGGGCCGTCGGGGGTGACCGCTATCGTGTGTTCGACGTGAGCCGACCAGCTCCCGTCGGCGGTGACCACACTCCAGTCGTCGTCGAGCACCTCGGTGCCCGCACCACCAAGGTTGAGCATCGGCTCGACGGCGAACACGTTGCCGTTGCGGATGCGGGCGCCAGTGCCTGAGGTGCCCCAGTTGGCGACACTCGGCTGTTCGTGCATGGCCTGGCCGATCGCGTGGCCCGTGTATTCGCGGACCACTGCGTACCCCCGGCGCTCGGCCAGTTGCTGCACTGCGTGACCGACGTCGCCGAGCCGCCGGCCATCCACGAGTTGCGCGATGCCGGCCGCCAGCGACGCTTCGGCCGCCTCGATCAGAGTGAGGAGATGCGCGTCCACGTCGCCCACGGGAGCGGTGAAGGCTGCGTCGCCGTGCCACCCGTCGACTATCGCTCCGCAGTCGATCGACACGATGTCACCCTCGTGGAGCACGACATCGTCGGAGGGGATTCCGTGAACGATCACCTCGTTCGGCGACGCACAGATCACGCCGGGGTACCCGTGGTATCCGAGGAAGTTCGACGCTGCGCCACGAGTGTCGAGCACGTCGCGCCCGATCCGGTCGAGGTGGGCAGTGGTCACGCCCGGCAGGATGGCCTCACGGATCCGATCATGCATCTCGGCGACGACGCGGCCAGCGCGGCGCATGACTGCGCGTTGGGCGGGTGTGCGGACTGCTGCGGTCCGGGCGAGGAGCATCGCGGCTATCGGCGCGCGACCAGGCGGTCGTCAACCGCCGTGATCAGGCGCGCAGTGACCTCGTCGGCGGCACCGAGCCCGTCGACTTCCAGCAGGAGGCCCTTCTCGTCATAGAACGGGATGAGGGGCAGCGTCTCGGAGGCGTACAACGCGAGACGTTCCAGCACTGCCGTCTCCGTGTCGTCGGGGCGTTGGACGACCTCGCCACCACAGACGTCACAGGTCCAGTCGTGAGTCGGTGGTGCATCGGTCGAATAGTTGGTCCCGCAGGTCGTGCAGACCCGGCGCTTCGTGATGCGTCGGATGACCACGTCCTCTGGGACGTCGAGGTTGATGACCACGTCGAGCGGTCGGTTGGCGGTGATGACCTCGAGCTGGTCGCCTTGGGGCACAGTCCTGGGGAACCCGTCGAGGATGTAGCCGCGTGAGGCGTCGGGTTGCTCGAGACGCTCTGCGATGACCCCGGTCATCACCTCATCGGAGACGAGACCACCGGCGTCCATGATCTCCTTGACCTTGAGCCCGAACGGCGTGCCGGCGACGGCTGCCGAGCGCAACATGTCGCCAGTGGAGATGTGCGGTTCGCCGAAGTGGGCGGCCAGCCGCACACACTGCGTCCCCTTGCCTGCCCCCTGCCTGCCGAGGATGACCAGGCGGGCTCCGTTGATGTCGTGGTTCTGCATCCGAGGGTTACTTGAGGAAGCCCTCGTAGTTGCGCATCATGAGCTGACTGTCGATCTGCTTCATCGTTTCGAGAGCGACGCCCACGGCGATGAGGATCGAGATGCCGAAGAACCCCAGCTGGCCTGCCGCCGTACCCGACAAGCTCTGACCCAGGACGTAGGCGGGCACGAGGGCCACGGCGGCGATGAACAACGCCCCAGGCAGTGTGATGCGGTTCAGGATCTTGGCGAGATACCGCTCGGTCTGGTAGCCGGGTCGGATGCCCGGGATGAAGCCACCCTGTTTGCGGATCTGATCAGCCTGCT
>JBBSGQ010000132.1:0-8932 GCA_038253965.1 Acidimicrobiales bacterium
AGCGCGTCCCCTTTCACTTGAGCTGGCATCCCTCTCACCTGCAGGCACCGGAAGCGGTGGACATCGCCGAGGCGATCGACGCGACCGAGATGTGGTGGCGCGAATGGAACGCCCAATGTCGGCCGCTCGGAACGTGGGGCGAGGCGATCAAGGAGTCACTCGTGGTTCTCAAGGGCCTGACCTATGCGCCCACCGGTGGGATAGTTGCCGCTGCCACCACGTCACTTCCTGAGGCGATCGGCCGATCGCGCAATTGGGACTACCGGTTCTGCTGGCTCAGAGATGCCACGTTCAGCCTGCTCGCCCTCATGGGTGCCGGGTTCACCGACGAGGCTCGGGCCTGGCGCGACTGGCTCCTCCGGGCCGTGGCAGGGCAGCCGGACCGGGCTCAGATCATGTACGGGCCGACCGGGCTGCACCGCCTGACCGAGCTCGAGATCGACTGGCTACCTGGTTATGAAGGTTCGCGACCGGTCCGAATCGGAAACGCAGCGCACGGACAGTTCCAGCTCGACGTGTTCGGTGAGGTGCTCGACGCGCTGCACCAGGCGCGGATCTCGGGAATCGAGTCGAGCGCGCACAGCTGGTCGCTCGAGCAGGCCTTGGTGGAGGTGGTGGCGGACTCGTGGCCGAAGCCTGACGACGGCATCTGGGAGGTGCGAGGCGGGCGGCGCCATTTCACCCACAGCCGGATCATGGCTTGGGTGGCTGTGGATCGCGCCATCCGTTCAGCCGAGCAGTTCGGTCTCGATGCACCGCTCACGCGGTGGCGTGCCCTCCGCACCCGGATCCGAGACGATGTCCTGACCAACGGTGTCGACGGGCGCGGTGTGTTCGTTCAGGCCTATGGAAGCACGGCACTCGACGCCAGCCTCCTCCTGGTGCCAATCGTCGGCTTCCTGCCACCTACAGACGAACGGGTGCTCGCCACTGTGGACGCCATCCAGCGTGAGCTCACCGCCGACGGATTCGTGTACCGCTACAACCTCGACGAGACCGACGACGGCCTGGCCGGCCGGGAGGGGGTGTTCCTCATGTGCACGTTCTGGCTGGCCGACAACCTACTCCTGACCGGACGGATGGCCGAGGCGCGCGCTCTGTTCGAGCGCCTATTGGCGCTGCGCAACGACGTCGGTCTGCTGTCCGAGCAGTACGACCCTGTCGGTCATCGCATGCTCGGAAACTTTCCTCAGGCGTTCTCGCACGTCGCGCTGATCACGACTGGAAGCGCCCTCGCCGACGAGACCGGAGTGGCTGCGATGCGGGGCGTCCGACGTTGAGCGGATGGGCTCAGTGGACCACGCCGGGGATGCGGCGTCGCGCCAGCTCGACGCAGGCGCGCTGCCCGAGCGCCTCCCCGCTCGCTGCAACGCCCGGCGGGAGGTCGACCCGGGCCAACACATCACAGCGAGCGCGGAGAGGGTCCTCCAGTTGTCCCCCTCCGTCGATGACCAGCACGACCGGGAACGTGGCGAAGTCGACGTCGAGGTCCAGGAGCCGTTGCGACGCCTCCGACTCGATACCCACTACGACGAAGCCGCGGGCTCGCAGTCGGGCGACTGCTGTGGGGAGGTTCGAGACGAGGGCCATCCGGACGTGCTCGATGGCGCCGCGGGCGATCGCCGTAGCGGTTGGCGATAGGGGGCTCGACCGTTGACGGGCCAGCACGACGCCAGTGACGCCGCACGTGACCCCCGTGCGGATGAGCGAACCGAGTGACGCATCGGACAGGTGATCGAGCACCACGACCGTCGACGGTGGATCGGTCGGTTCGGTGAGAACCTCGAGATCCACGCCGGCGACCGGTGCGGCGTGGGCGATGACGCCCTCGACGCTTCCCGAACGCGATGCCGAAGCGATGACGCTGCTGGGAACGCGCCGAACGGGCACGCGGAACCCATTCGCCAGTTCCTCGATGGCGGGTTCGCTCACGCCCTCCGCCACCCAGATCGTTCGCACCTGTCGGCTCTGCGCGCGCAAGAGTTCGCGCACCGCCTCAGCACCCTCGACCTGTTCGCCTCCGAGACCGAAAGCCTCCGGAGGGGCAGGCACGAGCGTCGCGTTCGAGCGATCAGCTAGCCCCGGCGACACCAGCCGGCCTTCACCGTGACTGAGGATTCTGCCAGACGACGGAAGCAGCAGAGGCTTGGCCGGTCGACGGGCCGCTCGGGCTCGCGCCCACCTCACCGGCAGGTACAGCACGGCGATGATCGCGACAAGGGCGAGAGCCAGGCCGCCGAGCCTCAGTCCGAGCGAACCTCCTCCCCCGTCGTGCCTGGCCGGCGCGGAGTCGTTCCCTTGGCCGTGCGCTACGGCGAAGCCAGCCACTGCAAGCGTCTTGCCCGGCGTGCGGACCTTCAGTGCGATGGGTATCAGGTCCCCCCCGCCGATGGACTCGAACGTGATCTCGTATTGCCGGAGCAGTTCGTCGACTATGCGACCACCGGCAGCAACCATCTGATCATTCAGCACCCCGGCTATCTGGCCTCCGCCCAGAGGGAGCGGATAGAGGAAGAAGGCCGCGCCCGCCGACTCCTGGTCCAGCCGGATCACATAGGTCGAGATGCTCGACTTGATGAGCGGTTCGGAGACACTGCGCACGGCATCGCCTCCGCTGGCGAAGACGCCGGCGATGACCACGAGCGTGCGCCGAACGCGGGTTCCGGACGAGAACTGGCGACTCGCCAGTGCCACTGCATCGAGGACCGCCCCGGCGTCGCTGGCCCGCAACCTCGCTGCCGCTGCTACAGCCGACTGGTGGTCTGCGCTCATCGGATCGAGGAGCGCCGCAGACGGCGAGGCACTCACGACAGCCACCTTGGATCCCTTGGGCAGCCGTTTGACCAGCGTGGAGACCGTGTTCCGCACCACGCCGACATTCGTGGGCGCGCCGGCAGCCACCACGACGACCTCGAGGTCGCGTGAATCAAGCGGACGCACCGTGGCAGCCCGTTTCGTCTTGGCTTGGTGAACGGTGAACGCCGAAGCGGGCAGCGGCCTCCGCGACACGAGGACGCCCTTGCTGTCCGGGGCGATGCTCACCGTCAGGTGGACGGTCCGGCCGGTCACCCGCGTCCTGGTGATCCGAAGGCCGGTCTGCTCAGCCGAGCCCAACTGAGCGCTGCTCGTGTCCGGATCAATGACAAGCGTCACGGCGAGGACGGCGAGGACGACGACCCAGCCCGTCCGCAGCAACGTCCTCAGCACGGACCGGAGGCTAACCATCCCGAGGACGTGCGAGGCTCCGGGGACACGACTCGCACTCGGCCGCCGGATCCGGGCTCGGTTGCCCTCGCTGTCAGGCCTCTCCCCATCCGAACGAGCGGCCGAGCCGGTGTTCCAATGCGACGTTGTGAGGAGCGAAACGGCTTCCGAGCAGCGAACGCACGGCCGGTGTCAGCGAGTCTTCTGCGCTCGCATTGTGCGCTCTCCGGTCGGGCAACGGGAGCAGCTCCAATCCGAGGAACTGCAGGACGCCCTCGTAGACCCGCTCGGGCGCGACGTAGAAGTCCTCGCTCTGGATGATGTGCATCTGTTCCGGCGGATAACACGAGAGCCAACGCTCGAGCGCGTCGACATAGAGACCCTGCCCGAAGTACGACTGATGTTCATGAGCGAAGCTGCGGTAATTCGGGTCTCGCTCCAAACGCTCCGCTTCGCCGCGAAGCCTCTCCGGCTCGGCGTGTAGCGCGGCCTCGAAAGTGTCCAACGGCTCCAGGCCACGTCGTCGCTGCTCCTTGTAGTGCGAGAACGCCCGATCGACCGGATTGCGCAACAGCACGATGATCTGGATTTGCGGCACCGCCGACCGAGCGCGTTGCGCAGCCCGTGGATGGAACAGGTAATAGGGCGACGCCTCGCCGCACAACACGCGAGCATGCAGGTGCCGAGCGGCGAGCCGACGGGAAAGCGACGACGGGAAGTGCGATCGGTACCAAGGCGCCCCGTGGCTCCAGCCGGTGTCGAAGTAGTGGGCACCCTTGCTGTCGGCCCGGAGGGGCAGCCGTTTGGCTGAGGGGAACTGGGACAGCACCTGGGGATGCTCGACCAGGTAGCGGTACATCGAGGTGGTTCCGCCTCGCTTCGCCCCGATGATCAAGAAATCCGGAGGTGGCCGCAGTGGTGCAGTTGCCATCCCGAAGGACCGGACCGCTGCCCGTCCCATCGAGCGAACTGCTGGCACACCCGTCACGCCGGTCCTCGGCACGACGCTGCGTCGGGACCCCACCGCGCAACGCTAGCGATTAGCAGACGACCCTCCGGCCCGGTTGTTGCTGGGGCACTCCTGTGCGTTGGAGCACACCGAACGGGGGTACGAGTGGATCGAACCCCCAGTTGGAGAACGTCTCCCTGAAGTGGGCGGGCGGACACTGGCTGTTAGGCTTGCATGGTTCCGGGCCGACTGTGCTAGAGGACCTTTTCCCTGATGAGCCCTCCGTCCTCATTCACTGTTGATCAACAGAGCCCAGGTCTGCTGGCCTCGATGGCCCGGTATTGGCGTCTGTCCCTTGTGATAGTCATCGTTGTCGCGGGCGTCACCTACGGCGTATCGCTCACCTTCCCCAAGCGATACGAGGCCACCGCATCGGTGGAGCTGACGGATCCAGGGAGCGCAGGGGTCTTCCAGACGAGGGCGCTGATGCCCGATGACTTCACGCGCTACACGTCACGACAGGGCACGATCATCCAGTCGGCGGCCGTGGCCCAAGAGGTCGTCAAGTCCGTCAAGGGAGTGTCGTCCAGCGAGTATTACAGCAACGTCCGGGTGAACGCCTCGACGCCTGGCCTGTTGATATTGACCGCCCGGGCCAAGACCGCGGCTGGGGCCAGCGACCTCGCGAACGCCACCACCAAGGCGTACAAGAAGGTCACAGCCGATTCGAGCACTCAAGCCACCAACGCTGCGCTGAGCGCCATCGGGACCTCGATATACGGCCTGGCCGCCGACTTCGCACGAGTGACCAAGGCTTTGGCCGCCAAACCGAACGATCGTCTTCTCCAGGCCACGCTGCAGGGTCTCATCGGGGACCGCGGGACCTTGAGCGCCCGTGCCAACGAGCTTCGGGTCAACCAGGACGCCTTCGGCGACGGGGTGACCTTCGTCGACCCGGCTCGCGAGCCAACCAAGCCCGCAGAACCTCAGCCATTGCGCAACGCCGGGATCGCCGCCCTCCTCGCCCTCCTCGCCGCCGGTGTGCTGGCGTGGATCCGAGCCGATCGTCACCAAGCGGCCGACGACAGCGCGGCACCGGCTCCGATCCTCGACGCCCCCATGCTCGGGAGCATTCCGAGCATGGCTCGGGACGAAGACATGGCCGCGGTGAGCGATGGCGGCTCCGTAGCAGCTGAGTCTTATCAATATGTCGCTGCCTCGCTGCAACACCTGTTCAAGTGGGGGGTCCTCCTCGTCACGAGCGCGTCCAGGGGCGACGGCAAGACGGTGTCAGCCGCGAGCATCGCCGCGGCGGCAGCTCGTGACGGCACGCGCGTCGTACTCGTCGACGCCGATGCGCGTGCTTCGACGTTGACCCGCCGGATGCTCGGCGCGGCCGAGCGACGACCGATCGGCCTGACCGACTTGGCCGAGGGCACCACGGAGCTCGAGGAGGCGTACAGGTTGCTGCCTCTCGATGACGGCGTGCTCCTTCCATTTGTCGCTGCTGGAAGCCACGACGGCAAAGGCGGGCTCTTCCGGACACCGGGCATGGCCCAGACGCTCCAGAGGATGAGGGAGACCTATGACCTCATCGTCGTCGACACCGCTGCTCTGCTGGCTGTCGCCGACGTCGCCTCCCTCGCGGTGAACGCCGATGGCATCGTCGTGGTGGTGAGCCGAGGCACCGCACTTCACGCCCTGGAATCGGTCCGCCAGAGGCTTGATCTGGTGGGCGCGCCCCTGGTGGGCTACGTCTTCACCTTCGCCGAGGAGGAACCGGAGCCATACCTGCAGGTCCCGTCAGGCGCTCGCAACTCATCTGAGGTGCACCGCAGGCGCCGCCCGGGTCTGCGGATCCGACGCAAGGAGGCGCGGGAGAGAGACGCCAAAGCCATAGACAAACCCCGCCGGCCTCAGGCGTCCGCGTCTGCTACTCGTACTCCGGAAGGCAACGGTGCCTATGGCGGCGCACTCGAGCCACAAGAGGTCGACGACCTCTTGTAGGGATCGAGCCGGCGCTGGCCGAGAGCAGACCCAGCGACGACTTTTCTCCATACCATGATCACCCCTCCCACAGCGCGTCTGCTCGGCCGGCGTTGCGTCGTCGGGCTGCTCGATCGCATGCCGCTGAGATCGCTGCTTTGGATGCGGCCGGCATACGCGCAAGCTGGCCCCGGAACTCTCAGACGTCGCATCCTCGGCCGGGTGCTCGAAGTGGTGCGGCACCGCTCCGTCGGGTCCGTCGACTCGTTCGCACTCATCGACAACCCCGCTGTGCAGCTCGTCGGGGCCGATTCGCTCGTCGTCCGCCGCCTCTTCTGGCTCGGCGAGCAAGGGTACGAAGCATCGGAGGCCTTGTGGTGGCGCTTCTTCTGCGCCCGTTCGAGCTCCATCCTCGAGCTCGGCGCCAACATCGGCTACTACACGGTTCAAGGCGCGCTCGCGGCGCCGAACGCCGCGTATGTCGCAGTCGAACCCCATCCAGGCGTGGCCGACATCCTTCGCGCCAACATGCGTCTGAACGGCCTGGAACATGTCGAGGTGTTGGAGGCAGCGGCGGTCGGAGCAAGGACCTCGGACAAGATGCAGTTGCAATTGGTCGACGAGGACCACTACGCAGCGCCTACGGGCGCCGGCCTCGGCAAGGGCGGCGAAGGCTTCGATCGTCCCGCCTCCTCGTCGCTGTCGGTCGCAGTGGTGGATGCCTTGTCGCTGACCCGGGACGTGGATCTCATGAAACTCGACATCGAGGGCTACGAGTACGAGGTGCTCTTGTCGGTGGTGGAACTGATCCGACGCACCCGGCCAACCCTCTTTGTCGAGATGCGGGCGAAAGCGCCAAAGCTCCGCCGCTTCCTGACGAGGCTCTGTGCCGATGCCGGTTACCAGCCATATGCCATAACCTGGCCGACTCTGGAGCTCCTGGCGCCGGCCGACCTGGGGTCGATCGCTCTGCTCGGCAGATACGGCACACGAGATCTCATCCTGACAACAGACCGCATGGACGACGTCAGACTGCCCGGAGCGTCATGAGCGAAAGTGCCGACAAGGTGGCTGCGACCGGTTGACCCAGGACTGGGTGTACCGTCGCCACCTATGGCAATGGTCGGAGCCGAGCTCGATTCCTGACAAAGGGCACTTCAGCCAGACGGCGCGTAGGCGGGCGAGTCGACTGGGGGCGGCCCATTCCCTGGGGAGCATCTCGGCTGTGGAAGA
This sequence comes from Acidimicrobiales bacterium, assembly GCA_038253965.1. GTDB lineage: Bacteria > Actinomycetota > Acidimicrobiia > Acidimicrobiales > Iamiaceae > JBBSGQ01. Next base: position 7,373 of record JBBSGQ010000132.1, read on the forward strand.
CACCGGTTCCCGCCCGGTGGGTCACCATCTGCGCGGTCCAGTCGCATGAACCGCAACGAAGAGCGCGTCGTTCTCGCTCCTCCCGCTGGCCAGATGCCGCCCCGTCGGCCGGATGGACGCACGCGCATGCTGTTCCTGACGCTCGACGTGGTCGGATGGTCCACCTACGCAACGACGCTTGCCGCTTCGACTGGCGCTCGTGACGACATCGACGCCGTCCACCTTCGTTACGGCGGTCGCGGCATCAAGCGGCTGTTCAGCGTTCCGGTGCCGCCCGGCCGGGGGTTTCTCGACTCCAACGTGCGCAGGGTGATCCTTGCTCGGTGGCTGATCCAGCGCTGGTTGACCGGACCCCTCGACCTCACTCGCTTCGACGTCGTTCATGCAACCCCGCAGTCCTACGCGATCGGCTTCCTCGAAGCCGCGCGGCGGACCCAGACCGCAGTGTCGACGTTGATCGACGCCACCGTGCGACAAGAGAAGGGTGCACTGGGCTATTCCGATTTCGAGGTTCGGCGCCGGTGGAGCCCGCTCATCGACATCGAGCAGCAGGTTTTCGCCGCAGCAGATCTCGTGGTGGCCACCAGCCGGTGGGCCGGCGACGCCGCTCGAGCGGACTTCGGCGTCGCCGAGGAGAGACTGCTCGTGTCACCGCTCAGGCTGCCTCGCAGCTTCGCGGCTGGGCTCCCGATGGCTGACCCCGTCCATCGGCCGGCGCGGATCGTCTTCGTCGGGCTCGACTGGCGTCGAAAGGGCGGCCACCGACTCCTGCAGTGGCACCAGGCCTACTGGGCCGATCAGGCCGAGCTCCACCTCTGTACCGAAGCGGGTCCGTCTCGCGGAGCCCGCAACGTGTTCCACCACGGTCTCGTGCCGCACGACGAGCTGATCCATCGATTGCTGCCGACAATGGATCTGTTCGTCCTTCCGACGAATCGGGACATGACCCCGTGGGCGGTCGTAGAGGCAGCCGCAGTGGGCCTTCCTGTCGTCTCGTCGTCGATCGGTGGCATCGGCGAGATGGTCGTCGACGGTGTCACTGGCATCCTCGTCGATCCGGGGGACGATCGGGCCTACATCGAGGCGATCGGCCGCCTGCTGGCCGACCCGCCTCTCCGCCAGCGCATGGGGGCCGCTGCGCGTCAGCATGTCGACGCTTCCTCGGCCGACACAGGTCATGATCACGTGCTCGACCGGCTCGTCGATCTCGGGCGGGGGGCACAAGGCGCCGAGCGTCGGCTGTGAGGACGAAACAACGTGTCAGGTGTCCGGTCTCAATGCGGGTCGAACCGATAGAGCCAGGCCCGCTCCTCGGGCTCTCCGACTCCTTGGGGAGTGATGACTATCTCGTGGCGCGGGCGGAGGTCGCCGAGCTTCGCGACCAGCTTCTCGCAGCGTCGGTCCAGCAAGCTGAAACCCTCGGACCAGACGAGCCAGAGAGGGCGCTGTCGGCCTTCGGCGCTGGCGATCTTGGCGAACGGCACGGGTCCGACACGCGTCACTCGGTAGCGGTAGTCGACCCAGTCGATCCGCTCGGGTGTCAGCGTCTGCGGATAGGTG
>JBBSGQ010000133.1:0-8919 GCA_038253965.1 Acidimicrobiales bacterium
AATTTGGGTCGTTTGACCAGCATTATCGCGGTCGAACGACCCAAATCGAGGAAGTACCGGGCCATGGCTGACCCTCGACCCCGACAGCGGCGAGATCACCCGTCCGCTCAACAGCCGGCCGGTCGAGCCGCGGCGCCTCGGTAGCGTGCCGCACGATGGCGCCTACGAGGATGAGTCCGGCGGAGGCGGTAGCCGTCGTCGGGGACACAGATTCACTTGGCGTCCCGCTCGGTCCGGGCCAGCCACCGTCGTTCCTGCACGCGCTCGGTGAGCGGGAGCGGTTCACCGACCTCCAGATCTCCGGCGCGCTGCTCGTCGACTTCTACGAGGTGTTCGGTCGGCCCGGCGTGCACTACCGCAGCGGCTTCTACGGTCCGCTCGAGCGGTTGTTACGCAGTTCGGGGCACGATGTGCAGTTCGTGCCTGCCGACTTCCGCCGGTTTGCCCCACTGCTCGAGGAGCTGCGGCCCCGCATCATGTCGACGGTGGCCACGCCACCTGACGGGGAAGGGTATTGCAGCTTGTCCCTTCACGCCGGTGCGACAGTCGGTGAGCTGCACCGGGCGGGAGCGGATCCGAGGCGGGTGCTGCTGGTGGAAGCCAACCCCAACTTCCCACGCACGTTCGGACTGCCGCCCGCACACACGCACTCGCTCCACGTGGACGAGATCGACGTGCTCGTCGACGGTGACCGCCCACCCTTCGTCATCTTCGATCCCGAGCCGAGCGACGTCGACCGAGCCATCGCGCAGCATTGCCTGACGTTCGTGACCGAGGGCTGCACGTTGCAGACAGGCATCGGCGCAGTGCCGAGCATGGTGGCCACCCTGCTCGCGCGGGGGCCGGGGGGCGGTTACGGCATCCATTCGGAGATGTTCACCAACGGGCTGATGGCATTGCACGAGGCGGGCAAGGTCGAGAACCGCAAAGGGGTGTACGACGGCGTGTCGATCACCACGTTCGCGGCCGGCTCGCTCGAGTTGTACAGGTGGCTCGATGGGAACCCGGACGTTCGGTTCCTTCCAGTACACGAGGTCAACTCGCCAGACGTCATCTCCCGGAACCATCGGATGGTGTCGCTCAACGGGGCACTGGCTGTCGACCTCGCAGGGCAGGCGGTGGCGGACACGCTGGTCGGTACCCAGTACTCCGGAATCGGTGGCCATGAGGACTTCGTGGCCTCCTCAGGGCTCGAGCTGGAGGATCGCTCCCTGATCTGTCTCCCGTCGCTCGCAGTCGTCGGCGGCCAGGCGATGTCGCGCATCGTCGACCGGTTTCCCGCCGGGACGATCGTGACGACGCCCCGTCACCAGCTCGACACCGTGATCACCGAACACGGCAAGGCCGAGCTTCGCGGCCGGACGGTCCGCGAACGGGCACGTGCGCTGGCCTCCATCGCCCATCCCGAGCACCGCGACGCGCTGCTCGACGAAGCGGAGCGTTGGCCACCGGCCTGAAAAACCGGGAAGGAGCGATTCGAGGCCTTTACGACACGGTCCTTACTGATGTGCCATCGGCGGCGGCGGTGAAGACAACTACGTGACCGTGTCGCTTGGCACGGTACATGGCGTCGTCGGCGAGCTTCAGCAGGTCTTCGCCCGAGAGGTGCGACTGCGCCATGGCCACCCCGAGGCTCACCCGGACCCGGACGCTCGTGTCACCCGCCAGGAAGGGAAGGACGAACTCCGTCTCGAGACGTCGCACGATGTCACCGATGACTGCGGGGTCCTGCAACTCGAGCACCATCACGAACTCGTCGCCACCCCATCGCCCGCAGGTGTCCTCGACGCGAAGGGCACTGCACAAGCGGTGACCCACTGCCGTGAGCACCTGATCGCCGGAACCATGGCCGAGCGTGTCGTTGATCGCTTTGAAGCCGTCGAGGTCGGCGAACACGACTGTCGTCCAGGTGCCGCGCCTAACGCTACGATCGACGGCCAGTCGGAGGCGATCGAGGACCAGCCAGCGGTTCGGTAGACCGGTCAGCGGGTCGTGGAACGCCAGGCCCGCCAGGGCTGCCTGTACGTCGTGGTGCGGGGTCGTGTCCGCGCGGGTGACCACTGCGCCCACATCGTGCAGATGCGTCACAACTAGCAGGAACCACTTGTCCTTGTCGGCGTGGGGGACTTCGAACTGGATCTCGAAGCATGGGGCGCGCCCGGTGATGACCCGAATCGTCCCATCGGCGATGTGATCGCCGACTGCGCTGTCCGCGGTTCCCTGGTCGCGGCAGGCATCGAGGAAGTTCTGCCCGACGGCGAGGCCGGCAAGGCCATCGACCGGGCTCTGTGCCCACTGCTGCCAGCTCGAGTTCGTGGCCAGGATCTGACCTTCGCGGTCGATCACCGCGATGGCAGAAGCGAGCGAGTCGAGGACCAGCTCGGCGAGCTCCGTCCGTTCGTGACCGGCCAGCTCGAGCCCGGAGTTCGGCGGATGCACAGGTACCTCTCGTGGGTCGTGTACGGCTTGGTCCTACACCACCATCGGCGCGTTCAGCCCTCGCCTTCACTCCTGTCTCCCCACCGGCTGGCGCTGATGGAGGAGGTCGACCAGGACGTCGACCACGTCGGCCGTCGGGGGACCGGGGCGAGCCTCGATCGACACCACAGTGCAGAACGCCTCCGTACGGTCCATGCGTCCCTGCAACGTGATCACCAGCGACAACGCCGGCCAACCGACGAACTGGCAGATGACTTCCAGGATCGGCACTGAGCGGTCCACGTAGGTGAGCTCGCCGATGTCGTGACCCGCTTCGAGCAGCAGGAGAAACGCCTCGTCGGCCGGAGCACCGAACGCGATCGTGTCGTCGTCGACCCGCACGATGGCAGTGGGCGCGACCGGTACGGGCGCGGGCGCTGGCGGAGTTGCCTGCTTCAGGCGCGTCGGACGGGCATCCGTCTCCGACCGTGGTGCTCGCGCCGGAGCATGTGCGGTCCGCAGCACCGAGTAGGCCTCGATGATGTTGACCGCCTCCCCGGTCGAGCCGGCACCGGCGCGGTCGGGATGACTCGCTCGGATCAGCGCGCGGTAGGCGCGGCGTACGTCTTGCCAGGGAGCCTCCGGAGCGATCCCGAGCACCCGGGCCGCCTCGCCGCGATCCAATCTCAGCCCTTCAGCAGCTCGGCCAACGCCGCAGCGAACATCGGGGGATCATCGGCCCCGCACAACTCGCGGGCCGAGTGCATCGACAGCTGGGCGATGCCGACATCCACGGTTCGCAGGCCCAGACGAGCCGACGTGATCGGTCCGATCGTCGAGCCGCATGGCATGTCATTGCGTGACACGAAGTGTTGCAGAGGCACGCCGGCCCTCTCGCAGGCCTCGGCGAAGAAGGCGGCGGTCTCGGCGTCGGTGGCGTAGCGCTGGCTGGCGTTGACCTTGAGCACGGGACCGCCGTTGACGGAGACGTGATGGTCGGGGTCGTGGCGCTCGACGTAGTTCGGGTGAGTGGCGTGAGCCATGTCGGCCGACGCGCACAGCGATCCGGCCAATGCCCGAAAGAAGGTGTCCCGCGTTCCTCCACGGGCCAACACCGAGCGCTCGAGCACTGACCGGAGCAATGCGCCATCAGCCCCGGTGGCCGACTGGCTGCCGACCTCCTCGTGGTCGTAGAGGCAGACCGCCGGGATGGGCGTGGGGGCGTCGTCGCCTTCGTGGTCGGCGGCGTCGAGCAGTGCGGTCACCGCCGCCCAGCAGGAGCAGAGGTTGTCGAGGCGGCCCGACGCGAGGAGCTCGTCATCCGCACCGAGCACCGCCGGAGGCGTGGTGTCATGCACCATCACGTCCCAGGAGAGGATGTCGTCGACAGCTACATCGAGTTGACCGGCCAGGAACCGGGCGAAGCCGCGCTCGTCGGGAGCTCCGACGCCCCAGACCGGGACGAGGTGCTGCTGGGCGTTCAGCTGGAGTCCCTTGCTGTTGACCTCTCGATCCAGATGGATCGCCAGCTGAGGGATCCGCAGGAGGGGTCGATCGCACAGCACGAGCCGGGCCTCGGGACCTTCGGCCGATCGGATCATCACCCGACCGGACAGGCCGAGGTCCCGGTCGAGCCAGGAGTTGATGAGCGCCCCGCCGTACACCTCGACCCCGAGCTGCCGCCACCCGGCGCGTCCGGTGTCAGGACGGGGTTTCACCCGGAGGTTCGGGCTGTCGGTGTGGGCCGCCACCAGACGAAACGGCGTCTCCGGCGGAGCATCGGAGGGTGCCGCCCAGGCGATGAGGCTCCCGCCACGGGTCACAACACAGCGGCCTGGCGCACCGGTCCACGCTGCGGCCGGGTCGAGCCGTGTGAACCCGGCAGCCTCCAGCCGGCCAAGCGCCCCGGCGACTGCGTGGAAAGGCGACGGTGAAGCTGAGAGAAACGCGAGAAGGTCTGCGACCGCTTCGCGATCAGACTCGGTCATCTGCGGCAGGTTACGGCGCCACGATGGTGTGCCGGGCTCGCTGCGCATCGAGCCAACCCAAGGGCCAGACTGGGCGCATGCAGACCAGACGACTCGGCCGGACCGGGCATGAGAGCTCGGTGGCCATCCTCGGCGGCGCAGCATTCTGGGAGGCGACGACGGACCAGGCCGGTGCCGGCTTGGCGCTCGCCCTCGGGCGGGGTGTGAACCACCTGGACATCGCGCCGCAGTACGGGGCAGCCGAAGACGTCGTCGGACCGCACCTGCCGGCGGTCCGCAACCGGCTCTTCATCGGATGCAAGACGCTGCGCCACAATCCTGACGGCGTTCGCGCGCAGCTCGAAGAGTCCCTCCGCAAGCTCGGCACCGACCATGTCGACCTCTACCAGCTGCACGGCGTCACGACAGTGGAGGAGCTCGACCATCGAGCAGATGCCTTGAGTGCCATCGAGGCAGCGCGCCAAGAGGGCCTCACCAGGTTCGTCGGCATCACCGGCCACGACATGACCGCCCCGGCCACGTTCCTCGAGGCACTTCGACGCTACGACCTTGACACCGTGATGTTCCCTGTCTACCCACGACTCTGGGCTGACCCGGTGTATCACCGCGACGCCGATGAGCTCCTCGGGCTGTGCGCTGAGCGAGACGTCGGCGTGATGGCCATCAAGGCGGTCGCTCGCCGACCATGGACCGGCGACCATCCGCCGTCACCGTGGTACGAGCCGCAGACCGACCCCGCGGCGGTGGAGCGTGGCGTGGCGTTCGCCCTCTCCACACCGGGCGTGCATGCGTTCTGCACGCCGGGCAGCATCGCCCTCCTGCCACGTGTGCTCGACGCAGCCGAAGCGTTCCGACCGCTCGACATCGCGGCCCGCGAAGCGGCTACCGCGGCCACCGCTGACGACGAGCTCATCTTCCCGATCGCTCAGAGCCGTTGAACCGCTGGATGGGCGGCGCAAACGGTCCCAGCTGGGGCCGCTGGGCGGGGTAATCGCCTGGTCACGAGGGAATTCCGTTAGCTGGAACCACCGCCCGATCGACTATCATCTCAAGACCTGCGATACGGGCCAGTGTCGTCCCGGAGGAGCAGATCCTCATCCCTTCGGCCCTCGGAAGACGACGTATGCATGCCACGCCGCCCCTCCAGGGGCTCTATGACCCCGCATTCGAACATGATGCCTGTGGTGTCGCGTTCGTGGTGGATCTGAAGGGCCGTCGCAGCCATGAGATCGTCGAGAAGGGCTTCGCCGCGCTGTGCCATCTGGAGCACCGCGGGGCGTCCGGAGCTGAGCAGAACACCGGTGACGGCGCCGGCATCCTGATCCAGGTCCCTGACTCGTTCCTGCGCGAGGTCGTCGGCTTCGAGCTTCCGGTGGCCGGGTCCTACGCCACCGGCATCGCGTTCCTTCCGGGAGACGCCGAGCGCGCCGATGCGGCGTGTGACTCGATAGCCAAGATCGTGGCCAGTGAAGGCCTGGACCTGCTCGGCTGGCGCGAGTTGCCGGTGGAGGATGCGTCGCTCGGTCACCAGGCTCGAGATGCCATGCCCACGTTCCGCCAGGTGTTCTTCGCCGGTCCGAACGCACAGTTCTCCGGCCTCGAGCTCGAGCGGCGGGCCTACATCGTGCGCAAGAGGGTCGAGCACGAGGTGGTCGACGGTGAGGTCGACGGCTCGCCCGTATACTTTCCGAGCCTGTCGGCCCGCACCTTGATCTACAAGGGAATGCTCACCACCCCCCAGCTGCGGGAGTTCTACCCGGACCTGGCCGACGAACGGGTCGAGAGCGCTCTCGCTCTCGTGCACTCCCGCTTCTCGACGAACACGTTCCCGTCGTGGCCTCTGGCCCACCCGTACCGGTACCTGGCTCACAACGGCGAGATAAACACGTTGAAGGGAAACCGCAACTGGATGCGGGCCCGGGAGGCGTTGCTCCAGAGCGACCTCTTCCCCGGCGACCTCTCCCGGATCTTCCCCGTGTGCACACCCGGTGCGAGTGACTCCGCCAGCTTCGACGAGGCGCTCGAGTTGTTGCACCTCGGCGGCCGCCCGCTGCACCACGCCGTTCTGATGATGATCCCCGAGGCGTGGGAGAACCATCTGGCCATGGATCCTGCGAAGCGGGCTTTCTACCAGTTCCACGCATCGGTCATGGAGCCATGGGACGGCCCTGCATCGGTGGCCTTCACCGATGGCACAGTGATCGGAGCGGTGCTCGACCGCAACGGCCTTCGGCCGAGCCGGTACTGGGTCACGAGTGACGGTTTGGTGATCATGGCTTCCGAGGTCGGGGTGCTCGACATCGACCCGACCACGGTCATCAAGAAGGGCCGCCTGCAACCGGGCCGGATGTTCCTCGTCGACACCGCGCAGGGTCGCGTCATCGACGACGACGAGATCAAGGCGGGCCTCGCCGCTGAACATCCCTACCAGCAGTGGCTGGACGAAGGGCTCGTCGCGCTCGACGCTCTGCCCGACCGTCCGCATCTGCGGTACCCCCACGGTGATGTGGTCCGCCGCCAGCAGACGTTCGGCTACACGATCGAGGAGCAGAAGCTGCTGATCGGGCCCATGGCGAGCACCGGCGCCGAGGCGATCGGATCCATGGGCACCGACACGCCGATCGCCGTGCTGTCGGCCCGGCCCCGCCTGCTGTTCGACTACTTCTCCCAGCTGTTCGCCCAGGTCACGAACCCGCCGCTCGACGCGATCCGCGAGGAGTTGGTGACGAGCCTCGGTGCGACGATCGGCCCCGAGCACAACTTGTTGCAACCGGCTCCCGCGTCGTGTCGCCAGATCGCCTTGTCTTTTCCGATCCTCGACAACGACCAGTTGGCCAAGCTGCTGCACGTCGGCGACAGCGAGAACGGTGAGCAGAGCAGCGGTAACGGGTTCCGCGCCGCGGTGCTGCGCGGCCTGTACCCCGTCGCCGGCGGCGGCACCGCGTTGCGGGCTGCGCTCGACGACATACGCCGCCAAGCCAGCGACGCCATCGCCGATGGCGCCAGCATCCTGATCTTGAGCGACCGGCACTCCACGCGCGCTCTGGCGCCCATCCCCTCGCTCTTGCTCACCTCCGCAGTGCACCATCACCTGGTACGCGAGAAGAGCCGCACCAAGGTCGGCCTTGTCGTCGAAGCCGGCGATGCCCGTGAGGTGCACCACATGGCGCTGCTCATCGGCTACGGCGCAGGGGCCATCAACCCGTACCTCGCGTTCGAGACGATCGAGGACATGATCGCTCGTGGGCAGCTGCGAGACGTGGCGCTCGACGAAGCCGTGCAGCGCTACATGAAGGCCGCAGGCAAGGGTGTGCTCAAGGTGATGTCGAAGATGGGCATCTCGACGGTGGCCTCTTACACCGGCGCCCAGGTGTTCGAGGCGATCGGCATCGGCCAGGATCTGGTCGAGGAGTACTTCACCGGTACCACCTCCAAGCTCGGAGGCATCGGGCTCGACGAGATCGCAGCCGAGGTGGCAGCCCGTCATCACGCCGCCTACCCCGACCGGCCGAGCGAGCGGGCCCACCGTGAGCTCGAGGTCGGTGGCGAGTACCAGTGGCGGCGCGAGGGCGAGTACCACCTCTTCAACCCGGACACTGTGTTCAAGCTCCAGCACGCCACAAGGGCCAAGCGATATGACGTGTTCAAGGAGTACACGGCACTCGTCGACTCCCAGGCCGAACGTCTGGCCACTTTGCGCGGCTTGTTCGAACTGAACGGTGCCGAACGTCCTGCAGTGCCCATCGATGAGGTGGAGCCTGTCTCGGAGATCGTCAAGCGGTTTTGCACCGGAGCGATGAGCTACGGATCGATCTCGGCCGAGGCCCACGAGACGCTGGCCATCGCCATGAACCGGCTCGGCGGCAAGTCGAACACCGGTGAGGGCGGCGAGGACGCAGAGCGCTATGTGCCGTTGCCCAACGGCGACTCGAAGCGCAGCGCGGTGAAGCAGGTGGCGTCCGGACGGTTCGGCGTCACCAGTGAGTACCTCACCAACGCCGATGACCTGCAGATCAAGATGGCCCAGGGTGCCAAGCCGGGCGAGGGCGGCCAGCTACCGGGTCACAAGGTGTACCCGTGGATCGCAAAGACGCGGTACTCGACACCGGGGGTCGGCCTCATCAGCCCGCCGCCGCACCACGACATCTACTCGATCGAGGACCTCGCACAGCTGATCCACGACCTCAAGAACTCGAACCCGGCAGCCCGGGTCCACGTGAAGTTGGTGGCCGAGGTCGGTGTCGGCACCGTCGCGGCGGGCGTGTCCAAGGCCCATGCCGACGTCGTGTTGATATCCGGCCACGACGGTGGCACGGGCGCCAGCCCGCTGACATCGCTCAAGCACGCCGGGGCACCGTGGGAGCTCGGCCTGGCCGAAACGCAGCAGACGCTCCTCCGCAACGGCCTGCGCGACCGCATAGTCGTGCAAGCCGACGGTCAGCTCAAGACCGGCCGCGACGTGATCATCGCTGCGCTGCTGGGCGCCGAGGAGTACGGCTTCGCCACCGCCCCG